>NZ_JACLCT010000030.1:0-55311 GCF_014218915.1 Chryseobacterium sp. C2(2020) | reverse complement strand
TTTCTCTCTCGTTTCATAGGTTAAAATTAAGGTTTTATGCTTAACTTTAACTGGACGCTAAATTAGTACATCCACAACTTCAAACTTATATTCCTAATCGAGATACTAACTATATCAAAGCAGAAATATTTGCTATGACTTACGGTAGGGATAATTCAGCAAACGGACATCGTCCTACCTATTAATAATAAATTCAAAATACATTCCACAATATGAAAAATCACAAAATTTATTTAAAGCAAAATGACAGTCAGTTTCCTTCTGATAAGGAAATTAGAATAGCTTTAAGAAAGCTAGGATTGAAAGATGTTGTTTTTTCTATATTAAAGACAGTTGAGTTTGCCGAATTATCCGAAAGGAATTTAAAAACTGTCATTACAAGCAAACCTCAAAATCCTTTAGAGGAAATATTGAAAAAACAATTATTAGAATAAATTACGTCAAGTTTTGACGTTATCCCGAAATATATTTGTTGAAAACTTATACAGATTGTTATTTTCACCACTTAAAGAAAAATTGTAAATTGCAGGAAACGCAAAACACATACAATATTAATATTTATGATGAGAAAAAAATATATATTTCCCTTAACAATTATAGGCACAATAAGTTTCGGTCAAATTCCGAACTTTCCTACTCCACAAGCAAGTGGATTAGGAAATTATTCCAGTAATAATTATGGCAGTCCTACAAACGGCAAAAGCTCCCAAAGAAGTTATGAGCCGTCTTTGTCAAGTACTTATCAAAACTCAACAAATACAGTTCAGCCCCACAATAACAACAAAGTACAAGCAAGATCACAAAATGATGCTGTAATGCGAGGTATAGGGCAAGACATTGAAGAAGTTAGGGAAATACAATTCCGTGAATGGATCGACAATGGCAGAAATATATCGTATCAATTACCCTCATTATCAGGAAAAACAGGAACAAAAGCCTACTATGATGCTTTTAGCAAACTTTCTGGAATGGATGCAGAAAACTATTTATTGACGGATGTTAATTTTACCGTAGAAAATGCGTTTTATGACAACAAACAAAATTTGGGACAGTTCAAATCAGGAATACAGAAAACGGCAAAACAACTTTTGCAGAAAATGAAAGAAAGGAAACAGAACACCGAAAGCAATGTTTCCAAAAACCTAATGATCTTTGAGTATTTTTCTAAAGATATGAATCTGGGAGGTAAAACACATAAAGCCTTTCAATACGATTTTAAAGACTATATGGGACAAAAAGACTATTCCAAAATGTTTGTTTCCAAACTTCTTAAAACAGGCTCAGGACAATGCCATTCAATGCCTTTATATTATTTAATGTTGGCAGAAGCTATGAATACAGAGGCGTATTTATCATTAGCTCCTAATCACTCTTATATTCGTTTTGTAGATGATGAGGGAGTTTTACGAAATATAGAACTTACTAACGGAATGTTTCCTACTGATAATGCGTTTTTAGAATCAGGATATATCAAATCAGAAGCCTTACAGAATAAAATCTATTTAGAAAGCCTTACTAAAAAAGAACTGTTAGCAATGGCTTATTTTGATTTGGCGAGAGGATATGTAAGCAAGTTTGGGTATGATGAATTTGTAAACAAAGTTATCGATAAAGCATTGGAACTTTATCCAAACGGAATCGCACCGAACATGGAAAAGGCAAATGTTAGTCAGGTAAGGTTTGCCAATGTAATGAAACAATTAGGTATTAATCCCGAAGACAAAAGAGATTTACAAAGAATCCGCTATTTTCCAAAGGCAATTGAACAGTTAAATCAAATCAACGAACAGTTTAATCACATTGACAACTTAGGATATGCAGAAATGCCTGCATCGGCTTACGAATCATGGCTCGGAAGTCTGAAAACAGAAAAAAACAAGCAGGAAAGTGAAGCATTGGCAGAAAAAATGCGACTGAACCAACTGCAAAAGCAAAAGGAAAAGGAAAAACAGGAACAAGAAGCTGTAAAAAAAGCACAAGAAAAGAAAAAGCAAGAACAAAAACCGAGATATATCCCTATTGACCCGAATAAATTATAAACAAGTGATTGAACATAAAAAATTAATAGATAACTTTAACAAAAAAACAAATGACTATGAAAAGAATATTATTGATTGCTTTTGCAGTAATAACAGGCTTTACACAGGCGCAAATCAAGAAGAAGCCCAAAACTGAAAAGAAGTGGGTAAATCCTGTCAAGCTGACAAAGGAAGAAAGACACCGTCCCTATATGAATGAAGTATTAAAAACTAAGGACTCATTGACACCACAGGAGGCGGAAAGACGAAGAAAGAATATTGCTATCGGAAACCCTTTTGCTAAATATGGGGTTTATCCAAAGATTGCAACACTCAGTAAAGGAAAGTATCTGGAATTTCACGATACGGACAGTATTGTAGTTATTGGTTCTGTAAGATATAATACCAAAAGAGGAAATATCATTGAAATAAGGGAAGTTGATTTATCTGATCCTGATGCACAGCCAATTGGCGATACTCATGGACGTTGGATGTCCCCCGATCCTTTAAGTGAGGAGTTTAGAAGATGGACACCTTACAATTATGGAATGAATAATCCTATGAGATTTATTGATCCTGATGGAAGAGAAGCAAAAGATATACGATTTTCTCAAACAGTCAGAGAAGATGGAACAACAGTAGTTACTATGACAGTTACGGGAAAAGTAATCAATGATTCTGGAAAATCATTTACAAATGAACAAATGAATGCTTATGCTGATCGAATAAGTGGTTCATTAAAAGATGTATATGGTATCAAAGGTGATAAGTTTGAAGTTAATGTAGTTACAAATATTACAGCTGTATCGGAAGATAATCCTTTGACTGCTACAGATCATGCATTTAGAATTGTAGATAATGGAAAGATACCAAACGGATTAGGTGGTTATGAACCTGAAGGTACTTTAGGAAAAGCGACTTATGGAGAAAATGTTGTTTATCTTGGAACGCAAACGTTAAGTGGAACAGAAGCCAAAACGGGACAATATGCAGGAACTGGGAAGACTGAAAGTGGTTTTGCAACGTTAGAACGCACATCTGCTCATGAGATAGGACATTCTGGCAATTTGCAAGGACACCCTGATCCCAAAGCAGCATCAGGAAACATTATGCTTCAAACACAATCTTCAAGTGCAGGAAAAACTGTAACTCCTGAACAAATTACTCAAATGCAAGATTCATACAATAATGGCAAACTTAATAACGGACATCAATCAATACCTGTAAGACAATGATAATTTCTAATATAATGAAAAAATCTCTTTTCATACTTTGTATCTTTATTGGCTTGAGCTATAATGCTCAAAAGCGTGATAATAAATTTGAAATATCTTTTCAGGATCATTTCAAAGGAGATTTGGTTTCTTTAAGAATAGGAAAATGTGAAATGTTTAAAAATAGAGTTCTTACTTCTCGGGAGATTGGTTTTGCGGGAATAATAATAACATTTTTTGAACCAAACAAGATTGTACTTTCGGAAAATGGAAATACAATCTTTGAAAAAAAATGTAATATTAATTTAAAGAAAGAAATTAACTTTCATTTAAAATTAAATAATAAAAAAGAAATTTTAAAAATTAATCTTAATAAAGGAAAGTATATAGGACTAAATAAAAATGAAGATAAATTTGAGCTTCGACAGCTTACAACTCCTTTTGAATATGAATAATTTTTCAAGCCTATATGATTAAGAAACATACTATTATAATTTTTATTCTAACTTTTTTAGTTAATACTATCAACGCTCAAAAGCAGGAAAACCATTTTTATACTGATGCCTACCAAACTATTGATAATATGCTAAATGATAAACAGCAGTACAGCTTCAAAGAAGCAGTATTTGGTGTTGAAAATGCTTATTATCAAGGCAAATTAGATACGGAAGGTCTTAATCGTAAAATTGAATTTTTAACGAATTTTTGTAACCGATTAGTTAAAAACAGAAAACTTAGTTATTCTGAAAAAGATGCAGAAAAAGTAAACAAATATGCAGCAATCTATACGGTTATGTGCCAATCCACTCCTGTTATTTTCGGGAATGACACAATAAATTATAAACCATTCACCTACGATTTTGAGGATGTATTTGGGCATAAAGAACTGTCAAATTTATTTGTATCAAAATTATTAGATACACAAAAAGGCAATTGTAACTCTATGCCGTATCTTTATAAGATTTTAGCAGAAGAGTTAGGAATTGATGCCAATTTAGCACTTGCTCCAAACCATGTTTATATCAAGCATAATATTAAATCCATCGGTTGGTACAATACAGAGCTTACGAGTGGTATTTTTCCTATTGATGCGTGGCTGTCGGCTTCTGGGTTCATTCATCTGGATGCCATTAAAAATGGTGTGTTTATGAAAGCTTTGAACAATAAAGAAAGTCTGGCTTTGCTATTAGTAGATTTAGCCAATGCTTACAATAGAAGTTATCCAGATAATGACGGTAGTTTTGCATTGAAATGTGCTGACAGGGCGATACAGGTTTATCCTTATTTACCTAATGCTTTGCTATTACAGGCAGAAACCCATACAAAGCAGTTTAAAAAACTTATGAAAGAGGAGAATATAAAAGATATTCAGGCTACATTATCAAATCCAAAGGCTAAAGAATTATTTGATACGATGAATAAGGAATACACTCATATTCATAAAATAGGGTATCGCAGTATGCCCGAAGAAATGTATTTAGATTGGTTGGTATCTTTGAAAACTGAACGATCAAAATATGAAGATACAAGATTGTCTAAATAATATTTTTAAGCCCTGTCAATAAACACATATATCTAAATAACAGAAATGTAATACAAAAATGAGAATTTATCTAGATAAACAAATTTTCAGTCATTTATTCAAAGGAGAAAAAGTACCATATATTAATTTGTTACAAAAAATAATAAGCTCAAAAAGCAATCATATTTATTGTTATTCTCATGCTCATTTACAGGATTTAAAAAATGACAAAACTGACATAAAATATGAAGAACTTGAGTTCATGGAAAAGATTGTTGATGATAACTATCTTCAGTATGATTCTTCTAGTAAAGATGCATTCTGTTATCTTGCTAAACCAATAACTGCATTTACGGAGATTGAAAATACTAAAGAAGAAATTATAGATTTTACAACTATTTTTGATGATATTGATTACAGTCTTTTAAGTAAGGATCAAATTGAGCAGTTTGAAACAGCAAAGAATTTTTTGCAAAATTTCAAATTTGATTTCAATTTTATGAAACTTGATGAAGTATCTGAGGAATTATCAGAACCCTTAAAAAAAATAGTCCCTTTTAATTCAGAGCCGATGAATGTTTTTGAAATGGCTCAAAAATTTTTAGAAACACATAAATTAATGGAAGAAGATAAAAGTGTATACAAGGGATTAAGAAATATAACTGATAAATATATCAATAATGGAAAATTCACATTAGATTATAATAACTTAGATTTTAATGATGATATGAAAAATTCCGTTTTGAAGAAGAGTTTTGTTGAATTTGTAAATAATAATTTAAATCCGAATGGAGATAAAGAAGTTTCCAGATATGATTTTTTTAATAATGCATACTTTTCTCTAGATATACTTGGTATTAGCAAAGAGCCCTCCAAATCAGTAAAATATAGAAATGTCCTCAACGATGGCTTACATAGTTTTTATGGCGCATACTGTGATTATGTTGTTTCAGACGATAGTGGCTTTTTAAAGAAAACCAAAGCTCTTTATAAATTATTAGGAATCGATACCGTTGTATTGCATATTGATGAATTTATTAGTTCATTCTCATTTGTAATTGACAGTTCAGAAAAAAGTTATTTTAATTTTATTTCTCTCTTGACTAATGATTTAGAAAATGCAATTATAACCAATACAAAAAAATCACTTAAATATAATCGTGTTACCATAGAAATAAAACCCAATCATATTTATCTGGGGTATTTTAATAAAATAGACCAAATGCTTGAAGATAATATTACTTATATATATTTATACAAACAAAGGTCAAATTACTCTTTTTTTAATTTTTATAGGGAAACTGAGATAATTGTAAATAATTGCTATAAAATTTTCGGTGTAGATGATAATGGAAATGGAAAATTTAACTGGGATATTGAAAGAAAAGAACTTAAAAGATCGGAATGGAATGGTAGATTCTGGAACAAAGGTCAATTTACATTACTGTTAGATATTAACGAAGGAACTGAAAAAATAGGTTTATTACTCACAAAAATGTAATTCATATTATTAAATATTTTGAGGAATTTATAATAGTTGTTATTTATAAAATTTAATATTATTATTGTAAAATTATGTGGACATTAGATAAGCTGAATACTTTTATAAAAGAAGGAGTTGAAGAAAATTTACATCTTGACTACAAAGCTTCTGGCTCAATTTCAAAAAAGAATGATAAAAAAAATGAAATCTCTAAAGATGTAAGTGCTTTTGCAAATTCCGATGGAGGAGTAATAATTTATGGTATAAAAGAATTTGATGATCTTAATAAAAAACACCTCCCTGAAAGAATCGATCCAATTGATGGCAATGAATATACAAAAGAATGGTTAGAGCAAATTATTAATAGTACTATTTCACCTAAGATTCACAATGTTGTTATAACCCCTATTCAAGTAGAAGAAAAAGATAAAAATAAACTCGTTTATGTAGTTGAAATTCCCAAAGGTAATACAGCACATCAAATGAGTGATAAAAGATATTACAGAAGATACAATTTTCAATCTATTGCAATGGATGATTGGGAGATAAAAGATATTATTAACCGAACATCTAGAACGCAGGTTAATTTAGTATTTAAAGCTAATACTCCAAAGAAACTCTTGTTAAAAATGTTAACGCAAAAAATTGTAGTAGGAATTTATGTTGAAAATACAGGGAACAAAATAATACAATATCTTGATTGTTACGTGAGTGGTAAAAAGGAATCATCAAAATTTATTATAAAACCCAAAACGCCAAATGATAAGGATTTTCAAATACCTTTTTCTAATGTTATAGAAAGAGAAATATCACTTGGAGCAGAAACCTTTACAGTTAATACTGAAAGAATACCCATACTACCAAAAACTTATAGAAGAATTGGAGAGATTGAGCTAAAAGAGGAATTTATTAGTGAAAATCTAGCATTGACCTTTCAAATTTCTACTGAAGATAATGTAGAATTCTTCGAGTATACTGGAATGGAAATAATAAATAATCTCGTTTAATAAAGTTTTATTCTGAATCAATTAAATCAAATAGTAGAGCCTCAATTAAGAGGCTTTTCTAATTTGTCTAAAACATTATCAAAACGATCATCAAAATATGAAATTACTTTCCCATCTTTAATCATTTTGATTTCATCATGTGAAACATGGATTTCTACATCGGGTATCTCAAATATTAAATAATTACCAGTATTTCTTTGTGACCACTTAATGTTTCTTCCCTCAATCATGGATGCAACTAAATCTAACTTAGATTTTCTAGCTTTGTTTCTTTTTATTGACATATTATTATATTTTTTTTATTGGAAACAAATATATGATGCAACCTAATCTTCTTGCGGTTTGCTAAAATATTGCTTAAACAATTATTTTAAATAGATTTTTTAAGATGAATTGATCAGTTAAAATTATATTCTATTTTTATTTGGATGAAAAAATATAATGGTGAATCCCTGCCTACAAAAATACCCCACCTAATCTCTTTCAAAAACTCAGACAATCCTTATAGTAGAATTTACGACAATTTAATACTAAAAAAATATTTTGAGTGTATTGATACCCCCTACTACCTCTAATCAGTACCCCTCCAAAGTTACTTTTTTGGGTAGCCCCCTAACAACTGTCAAACCTTTTCTCAAAAGTAAGTTCTGTTTTATTTGGTTTTGTGGATCTGTTTTTATTTCCACTTACATTTTTTCTGGTTATACTCTTCAAACTATGTATTTATTAATATTTTTCTGACAGTTTTTGTTGGTGGCTGTTTATGTTTAAAAATATTTTAAAAACTTTAATTTTAAAGTTAAAATCTCTGTCAATTGGCATGAATATTGACTTTATTAATATGTCAAAGAACTGTTTCAAGTTCTTTTTTTCTACATAGATTCTCACAATAATATAAAAAATGCCTAAAGTGCTACGAACACGATAGGCAACATCAATAAATTTTAACTCATCTAAAACTTATCAACATGACAAATTTACAAAATTGTCTTGATTCTTGCAGTATTTATGTAGGAACGTATGCAAAGTACAACAACGGAAGCCTTTACGGAAAATGGCTTAATCTTTCAGATTATTCAAATTATGAAGAACTTTTAGCCGAAATGGAAGAATTACACAAAGACGAATCAGACCCAGAGTTCATGCTTTCCGATTACGAAAACTGCGAACTGTTTGAAAAACTCGGATTGATTAGCGAGTGTCATATATCGCCTGAGATTTACGAAATAGCATCACAAATAGATGATTCTGGCTTTGATATTGAGGTTTTTGAATCCTATGTCGATTGTGTTGGAAAAATGGATTTTCAAAGTGTTTATGATGGTGTAATAAACTATTATATAGGTGAATATTCAGACGATGAAACATTTGCTCAATATATGCTAGAAGAAAGTATTCCTGAAAGTTTACCCAACTACATTTATATTGATTGGGAAACTACGGCAAGAAATCTAATGTATGATTATTTTGAAAGCGGAGGATATTATTTTCGATCTTAAATGTTTTTTCAACTTGACCTTGACCCCAACCTTGACTTGTTGACAAAAAATAACTAAAATAAAAAAGCAATCAGTTGATTTTCAATTGATTGCTTTGCTTTTAATGTAGACCCACAGGGATTCGAACCCCAGATGACTGAACCAAAATCAGTAGTGTTACCGCTACACCATGGGTCTGTATTTCTATGACGCGAAATTATATAAATTATTTTAAAAATAAAAATGATATTAAAAGAAAAGTGCGTGGCAATCGATTATTAATTGATTTACAAAGATTTATTTTTTTAACTTTTTTATTCGGAATGAAAGTTTCTTTGCATATTAATTATGAGAAAGTATGATTTGAAATCAGAGCTTTTCTGCTACAAATATCAAATTAAATAAAAAGCGTATCTTTGCAAAAAATTGGGCTCCAAAAGTTGGAGAAACCCATTAATAACGTGTCCTGAGCTTTGTCGAAGGATTATTAAACATTTTTTATGTCGAATATTGTCGCAATCGTTGGGCGTCCCAACGTAGGAAAATCAACGCTTTTTAATCGTTTACTGGAAAGAAGAGAGGCTATCGTAGATTCTACCGCCGGTGTTACCAGAGACCGTCATTACGGAAAATCCGACTGGAACGGAGTAGATTTCACGGTAATTGATACTGGTGGTTATGATGTAAACAATGACGATGTTTTCCAGGGAGAAATTTCAAAGCAGGTTCAGTTGGCGATTGATGAGGCAACTTCTATCATCTTTATGTTGAATGTAGAAGAAGGGCTTACAGATACGGATTACGAAATCCACGAAATGTTGAGAAGATCCAATAAGCCGGTTTATATCGTAATCAATAAAGTAGATTCTTCCAAAGAAGAATTGGCAGCTACAGAATTTTATCAGTTGGGAATTGAAAAATATTACACTTTGTCCTCTGCAACAGGTTCCGGAACAGGAGATTTGCTGGACGATGTGGTAAAGGATTTCCCGACCACCGAATACAAAGATCCTTTTGAAGG
This sequence comes from Chryseobacterium sp. C2(2020), assembly GCF_014218915.1. Classification (NCBI taxonomy): domain Bacteria; kingdom Pseudomonadati; phylum Bacteroidota; class Flavobacteriia; order Flavobacteriales; family Weeksellaceae; genus Chryseobacterium; species Chryseobacterium sp. C2(2020). The sequence continues at coordinate 45,568 of NZ_JACLCT010000030.1, read as the reverse complement.
TTTACCGAAAATTACCATTGCAGGTCGTCCGAACGTAGGGAAATCTACCATGACGAATGCTTTGCTTGATGCCGACAGAAATATCGTAACAGATGTTGCAGGAACTACAAGAGATAGTATCCAGACCCTTTATAACAAATTCGGACACGAGTTTGTATTGGTAGATACTGCCGGAATGAGAAGAAAATCCAAAGTAAGCGAAGACTTGGAATTCTACTCTGTCATGCGTTCTATCCGTTCCATCGAATACTCTGATGTTGTGATTATCATGGTGGATGCTACTCAGGGATGGGAATCTCAGGATATGAACATCTTTGGTCTGGCTCAGAAAAACAGAAAAGGAATTGTGATTCTTGTTAATAAATGGGATTTGATTGAAGGTAAGGAGACTAATACCATGCGTGATTTCGAAAAACAGATTAAAGATAAGATCGGGCAGTTTCAGGATATTCCTATTTTATTCGTTTCTGCATTAACGAAACAGAGAATACTGAAAGCGGTAGACATGGCAATGCAGGTGTATGAAGACCGTAAGAAAAAGATCAAGACTTCTAAACTTAATGAAGTAATGCTTCCAATTTTTGAACAGACTCCGCCGCCTGCAAACAAAGGTAAATACATTAAAATTAAATACTGTGTACAGCTTCCGACGCCGTCACCACAATTTGTATTCTTCTGTAACTTACCGCAATACGTAAAAGAACCATATAAAAGATTTACTGAAAACCAGTTGAGAAAAGAATTCGGGTTTACCGGAGTTCCTATCGAAGTGTATTTCAGACAAAAATAAATTGTAATCCCTTTCAGATTTTTCTGAGAGGGATTTTATTCTTCATTAAATATATATTTTAGATAAAAGCTTTTCAAAATAATGAACACAATCGTTTTATCAGAACAATTTTCTTTAGTTAATTCATGGATCAATGAGCTTCGAAATGTTGAAATCCAACACGACCGTATGAGATTCCGCAGAAATATGGAAAGAATCGGCGAAATTGCTGCTTTCGAGATCAGCAAAACACTGGAGCAGAAAGAAATTGAAATTCAGACTCCTCTGGATACGATTAAAGTGAAAGAAATTGCTGTTCAGCCGGTTATTACAACCATTTTGAGAGCCGGAGTTCCTTTGTTTGAAGGAATTTTGAATTATCTTGATAAAGCAGACTGCGGATTTGTTGCCGCTTACAGAAAACACGACGCCAACGATTATTTTTCTATTAAACAGGACTATTTAACGTGTCCCAATATCGAAGGCAGACCTTTAATTGTTGCCGATCCGATGTTGGCAACCGGAGCTTCTCTTATCGAAGCCATCAAAGATCTGTTAACCCATGGAAAGCCGACTGAGCTTCACATTGTTGCTGCAATTGCTTCAAGGCAGGGAGTTGAAACCATAGAAAAAGCGTATCCCGATGCCAAAATCTGGGTAGGAGCTATTGATGAAAACCTTACCTCAAAAGGATACATCACTCCCGGATTAGGAGATGCAGGAGACTTAAGCTACGGAGAAAAACTACAGCGATAATATAAATCTGATCAATCTTTCTCAGGATCATTTTTACATCTTAATTTCTTTTATTTTTACGGAAACTGAAAAAGCCGAAGGAAAAAATATTTTTTCTCGTCTAATACAAAAAGTGACCGTAATGAAAACCGGAATATGAATTTCGAGTTTATTTTCTATCAGCATCAGAAGATGGTGTATAATCTTGCCTTGCAGTATACCCAGAATACCGAAGATGCGGAAGAAATAACTCAGGATGTTTTTGTAAAAATATCACAAAAAATGGATGGCTTTAAAAATGAGTCATCCTTAAAAACATGGATTTACCGCATTGCGATTAATACCTCTTTAGATTTTCTTAAACATAAAAACACTAAAAAACGATTCTTTTTCGGTCTTTTCAGAGATTCGGATGCTGAAAACAGGCAGAATGAACTGGTAGATTTCAATCATCCCGGTGTAGTTCTTGAGCAGAAAGAAGAAGTGATGAAAATTTTCAGCTTCATCAATATGCTTCCGAATGATCAGAAAACAGTCGTTATTTTAATGAAAATTGAAGGCAATTCTCAACAGGAAACCGCTGAAATCATGAATATCAGTCAGAAAGCGGTGGAATCACTTTTTCAGCGCGCCAAAAAAAATCTTGTCCAAAAACTAAATCAACAGAAGGAATATGAAAAATAAATCGTCTAAGTATGTAATGGAAGATCAGTTGCAGATATTAGAAAAAATTCAGAGCGTGGAAGCTCCTTCAGAATTGTACGTAAAGATTCTCAGTAAAATTGAGAATCAGAAGAAAGATATTGTTTCCCCAAAATGGATTTTCGCCGCTGCAGCCGTGATTGCTATTCTAATCAGTTTGAACGTAAAAGTTATTCAAAACACAAAAGATAATTCAAAATCAGATTTTGATACCTTATTTATGATGAAATCACAAAATACTTTTTCGTATGACTAAAAACAGGTTTTACATTTTTATCATCATCGGTCTGTTGATTTCTAATCTACTGTTGGTTATCTTCATGCTCATGCGAAAACCTCCGCATCATTCAGGTCCGAGAAATCTTATTATAGAAAGGCTGCATTTTGATGAAAAACAAATACAGCAGTATGATGGGCTGATTCAGCAGCACAGAATGCAGATCAGAGAAAAAGAACACGAAATGATGGATGCGAAAACGCAGTATTATTCATTATTAAAAAATAAAGATCAGAAAAACGGAGATTCTTTGGTACAGCAAATCGGAAAGATAAGTATGGAAACCGAGAAAATTAACTTTAAACATTTTCAGGACATCAGAAAAATTTGCCGTCCCGACCAGTTGCAGGATTTCGATCATCTTATTGATGAATTTGAATCTCTTTTTGCTCCCGGACCGAAACCTTCACACGAGCGATGAAAAAAATTATTTCGTTTTTATTTAGTTTTCGTGGGTTTGGTTTTTTCTTTCGCAGACAATATTTACCGGAAAATAAGTCAGTTAAAAATAATTCGGAAAGAAGATCATAACTGTAGATAAACAATTTCCCCAAAAAGTTTTATCAGCCGAAGGAAAATAAATGTATTGTCGTCTAAGAAAATAATGATGGCGTAAAGAATAAATAAAATGAAATCGGAGAGCTTAAAAAGTAAAACAGCCTTTGTCAGCTTAAAAAACAATGTGTAATAAAATTAAAAGGTTAGCACAAATCTTAAGAACTACGATTAATCATGAAGAATCAATTTTTTTATTCCGAAAATAGCCTCTAAAAACTTTTAAACTAAACATTCTAAAAACCTCTTATGAAAAAACTTACATCATGGCTTGTTCCTGCATTCTTCACAGCAGTAGCCTTATATTCCTGTTCGGGCAGCGATACCTATGAAGCAACTCCGGTTACACAGGAAGAATATCCCGGAATTCTGGCTGCTTTTGGTTCCAATATCAATCTCAGCAGTCTTGAAAATTATGCCAATCAGCCTAAACCAGCTTATATTACAAGAGATAACACAGCCGGAAATCCGATTACAGATAAAGGTGCTACTTTAGGAAGAATGCTTTTTTACGACAAAAATCTTTCCAAAAACAACACCATTTCATGTTCAAGCTGTCACAAACAGGAATTTGCTTTTGGAGACAATGCAGTTGCAAGTACCGGAGTGAACGGAACAACAGGCAGACATTCCATGAGACTGGTGAATGCAAGATTCGGAAATGAAATGAAATTTTTCTGGGACGAAAGAGCAGCTAGTCTGGAAGCACAGACTACGTTCCCGATTCAGGATCATAACGAAATGGGCTTCAGCGGAACAAATGGAGACGGAACACTTCAGGATCTGATTGCAAAACTGCAGAACATTAAATATTATCAGGAAATGTTCAAATTTGTTTACGGAGATGCTACCGTTAATCAAACAAGAATTCAGAATGCATTGGCGCAGTTTATCCGAAGTATTCAGTCTTTTGATTCCAAATATGATGCAGGAAGAGCCGCAAGCGCAAATGATCAGCAGCCGTTTGCAAATTTTACGGCACAGGAAAATCAGGGTAAAAATCTATTTCTGGCTCCTCCTGTTTTTGATGCCACAGGAAACCGTACCGGTGGCGGATTGGGTTGTGCAGCCTGTCACGCCGCTCCGGAATTTGATATTGATCCGAATTCCAAAAACAATGGAATTATTGGCAAAATCAGCGGAACAGGAATCGATGTTTTTAATACCAAAGCTCCAAGTTTAAGAAACATTACCAACAGCAGCGGAATAGAAAACGGACAGTTTATGCACACCGGAAACCTGACAACGCTTCAGCAGGTGATTGGTCATTACGGAAATATCAATATTGCACCGGGAAATACCAATCTGGATCAGCGTTTGGCACCTAACGGAAACGGGCAAAAGCTAAACCTTACAGCCACGGAAGTAAATGCGGTGATCGCATTTCTGAAAACGCTTTCCGGAACCGACGTATATACCAATAAAAAATGGAGCAATCCTTTTAAATAATTACAATTTCTTAAAGCTGTTCTTTATAGAGCAGCTTTTTTTATTCATCAATCGCCATAACCAAAACACTCACTTTGTTATCGCCCGATTTCAGAATCTCCCATGCAATCGAAGCCAGCGTATTTCCCGTTGTAAAAACATCATCAATTAACAAAATATGCTTACCTGAAATATTTTTAGTCATTGAAAATACATTTTCAGTTTTCAACCGGTTCTGTTTATCCTTCAAAGCCTGAGCTTTGGAATAATGATTTCTTTTCATCACATCATGATCAAACGGAATAGCATAAAATTCTGAAAGCGTTTCAGCGAACCAATGCAGTTGATTATATCCTCTTTCTTTTAATTTTCTCGGATGAAGCGGAACCGTCACCAAAAGATCTGGCTTATGATTTTTAAAATCAAGTCTTTCCGTCGTCCATTCAGCTAAAGTTTTCCCGATTTTCTCCCGACTCCTGTACTTCAGTTCATGAATTAATTTCCGGCTCACATTCTCTTTTTCAAACTGCATGAGTGCAAAAGCATTTTCGATAGGAAAAAGAAGACTGCATTTTTCTTTAACAAAATTATCTTCAGAATAATCGTTGTGGGTAAAGTGGATCTGTTCAAAACAAAGATTACAGACCGGGAAATTGGCATCAATAATGCGGCTGCACCGAATACAGCGATTCGGAAATAAAATATCGAGCATCATTTGCGGATTGAATAACTAAAATGATTATTAATTTTTTACAGGAATAAAAGATTATTAATTCTTTCGATTAAATAACCTCGAATAATTAAATTGTTTTTTATATCCCTAATTGGTGTAAAAATAATCATTTCACCCGAAAATGAAGTGAATAATTAAAAAAAAGGAAAAAAATATGATTGTACGTAACTTGTCATAATTAGAAAACCTTTGAGTTCTTCGCTTTATGCTGAGCTTGTCGAAGCACCTTTGCGAACTTAAAAACAGTTGGTATATAAAAGAATCTTAGCGATTCTTTGCGTGAAAATTAAGCATTATGATCAATAACGGATAATCATAAAAAATTACAAAATGTCTTTCCTGATTTTTTCAATTGCGTTTTTCATCCCCGAATTAAAATATTCCTTCTCCAGACGGATTGGCGGCGATTGTCTTACTTCACAATCCGCAATGCTGCAAGATTCGCAGGTTACGCCTACATTAATCGTTTTCAGGGTGGGAGATTTAATAAAATTGATTTTCTTAATCGTCTGAGAATTCAATAAAATTCCCAAACAATAACTTCTGTTGCTTCCGTCGGAAAAAGGATTTTTTTGCGATGTAGAAATCACCAGATAACTGATTCCCTGATCTTTGTAATGCGAAATCTGGGCGTCCGTTAAGGTTTCGTTTTCTTTTAAATGATGAAGATTTTTCACGGCAATCCATCTTCTGCAGTAATGCTCGTTCGTTGCATTCGCATGAGGAGCCTGTTGATGATTGAGGTGTAACTCTTTTAAGATCTGTATTTTATCTGAATTTTTCTTTTTGACTAAACATAAATAAAACAAATCTTTTATTCCCAGTTCGGAAGAAAGAAGATTCGTCAGGCGATAGTAAAATGTTTCGGGAGAATTGGTGAAATTATCGATTAAACTTTCAAAATTCTGGGGATTCCATTCGTTTTGCAGAAAAAAATCTGAAGTTTTTTCAATTGTTTTCTGTTTTGAAATTAACAAAGCTCCCGCAAAATACGAAGCATAAAAATTATTTAAAATTTCTTCAAAACTTCCGAAATCCAGCCACGAATACGTATTCGGTCGGTTTTTCAGCTCCAGAACATTAAATCCGATCTCTTTCGCGAGAATAAAGGTTTTCTGGTCTTTTTCCAATTTCCGGTTTAAAAGCAACAGCTTTTTTTCATGGACAAACAATGAGCGTAAATTATCCAAAGTCCCGTACTTCTCAAAATCTTCCGACTGAATCTGGTAATTAAATTTTTCATTCAGAATAGTCTCCAGAACATCAGACTGTAAATTTTTGTCGATCTGCAATCCGTTTTCCTGAGCAAAAAGCTGAACTTTTTCCTCAATTTCTGGAAAATAATTATCATAAAGCTCCTGAAAAGAACGTAAAACGGCAAAGTAAAATCTTTCCTTACCTAAATTATAATTTTGTGAAATTTCGATCAGGGCATTGATAAAAGCGGTTACTTTTTTAGGCGCATCACTTATAATGCTTATCAGATTGTTTTTATTGATCCCGAAAAGATCCAGAGGAATTTCTTTAAAAAAATCTGACTGAAGAATTTCATTAAAAGGAGTGAGGCTCTTATCCAGTTTTGTGGAAACCAGATCGTCAAAAGTACAGTTCAGCGCTTCTGAAAGCTGAATGATCTTATCATGCTTCGGATATTTTTTTCCGTTTTCAATTTCGTTAAGGTAGGATTTCGATAAACCGGTCTTTACCGCAAGATCCTGTAAAGACCAGTTTTTCTTCTGTCTCTGCTGTTTCAGTTTCAGCCCGAAAACCGTTTTAATAAAGTCACTGTCCGAATTCATAATTCAAAGATAATATTTAGAAGCGATTATTCGCATAATAATTTTTAAATAAATTTAGCGAACGTTCGCTATTTGTGAAAATTTTTATTTATGTTTGTAGTGTTGAATTACAAAATCAAAATGATATGAAAACCAAGACTCAATTGAAAATCAACGCTCAGCAAAATTTTGATGATATTTTCACCAATGATTTAATCGATTTTTTGGTTGAGCTTCATCAGAATTTTAATCCGAAAAGAATAAAACTTTTAGAAGAAAGAGAAATCAGGCAAAATGAATTTGATAAAGGAATTCTTCCGGAATTTTTAGAAGAAACCAAGGAAATAAGAAACGGAAACTGGATCTGCGCTCCGCTTCCGAAAGATTTACAGGATCGGAGAGTGGAAATTACAGGACCGGTAGACCGGAAAATGATCATCAACGCGTTAAATTCCGGAGCTTTCACTTTTATGGCAGATTTTGAGGACAGCAATTCTCCGACCTGGAAAAACTGCATAGAAGGTCAGTTAAACCTTTCTGATGCGGTGAACCGGAGAATAGATTTTACGACTGAACAGGGAAAATCTTATCAGCTAAATGAAAAAACGGCTGTTTTATTGGTTCGTCCGCGAGGTTTACATTTAAATGAAAAACATATTGAAATTAATGGGGAACAGGCTTCGGCGTCATTAATCGATTTCGGAATTTATTTTTTCAGAAATGCTAAACAATTACTTGAAAATGGAAGCGGGCCGTATTTTTATCTCCCGAAATTAGAACATTATCAGGAAGCAAGATGGTGGAACGAAGTGTTTGTTTTTGCACAGAATTACTTAGAAATTCCGCAGGGAACCATTAAAGCAACAGTTTTAATAGAAACAATTACGGCTTCTTTTCAGATTGATGAAATTTTATTTGAATTAAAAGACCACAGTTCCGGACTCAACTGCGGAAGATGGGATTATATTTTTTCTTTCATTAAAAAATTCAGAAACCTTCCGCAATTTATTGTTCCCGACAGAGATCAGGTAACCATGACTTCCCCTTTTATGAGTGCTTATTCTAAACGTGTCATTGAAATCTGTCACAAAAGAAATGGTCACGCGATAGGAGGAATGGCGGCACAGATTCCGGTTAAAAACGATTATGAAGCGAACAGCATTGCTTTCGGAAAAGTAAGAAGCGATAAAGAACGGGAAGTAAAAAACGGGCACGACGGAACCTGGGTAGCGCATCCTGCGTTGGTTTCTGTGGCTAAAGATATTTTTGATAAATATATGCCTTCCAAAAATCAGATCGATAAAAAATTTCAATACCATATCACCGAAAAAGATCTGCTTGAAGTTCCGAAAGGTGAAATCACCGAAAAAGGGATCCGAAAAAACATCAATGTCGGAATTCTTTACATCGAATCGTGGTTAATGGGAACGGGAGCAGCAGCCATTTATGATTTAATGGAAGATGCGGCAACCGCAGAAATCTCCAGAACCCAGATCTGGCAATGGCTGAAAAATGATGCCGTTTTAAGTGATGACCGCACTTTAACCAGAGAAATGATTCTTCAGTGGGAATTTGAAGAACTGGAAAGAATTGAAAAGTATGTTGGTGAAGAACGTTTCCGTAAAGGGAAATTCAATCTTGCCAAAGAGCTTTTCAATGAATTGATTTTCAGTGAGAAATTTGATGAATTTTTAACTCTGAAAGCATATCCTTTTATTTGAGTGGGAGAGTAATGAGAGTAGGAGAGTGGGAGAGTTTTAGTGATTGAGCTTTTAATGTGATTGCAATTATAAATCATCAACTATCAATCATCAATTATCTATCAACCGTCAACAAGCAACAAACAACAATTAACTAAACAAAAAAATAGTATGAAAACAAAACAAGAACAAATTCAGGAGATCGAAAAAGACTGGCTTGAAAACCCACGCTGGAAAGGAGTTAAACGTCCTTATACAGCGGAAGATGTTTTAAAGCTTCGCGGTTCTTACAAACTGGATTACACCATTGCCACTGAAATGTCTAAAAAATTCTGGAATTTACTCAACACTCAGGATTTCGTTGCAGGACTTGGCGCGTTAACCGGAAATCAGGCGGTTCAGGAAGTGGACGCAGGTTTGCAGGCAATTTATCTTTCCGGATGGCAGGTTGCAGCAGATGCCAATTTATCGGGAGAAATGTATCCGGATCAGTCATTATACCCTGCCAATTCAGTTCCTTCTGTAGTAAAGAAAATTAACAATGCTTTATTGAGAGCAGATCAGATCCAGTCTGTGAACGGTGGCGGAGAAAAGGAATATCTGGTTCCGATTATTGCCGATGCAGAAGCAGGTTTCGGAGGAAATTTAAATGCCTATGAACTGATGAAGCAAATGATTGAAGCCGGAGCTGCGGCAGTGCATTTTGAAGACCAGCTTTCTTCTGCAAAAAAATGCGGTCATTTGGGCGGAAAAGTTTTGGTTCCTACACAGGAAGCCATCAATAAATTAATTTCTGCCCGTTTGGCAGCAGATGTTTTGGGAGTTCCAAGTTTAATTATTGCAAGAACAGATGCAGATGCAGCAGATTTGCTGACTTCTGATATTGACGACAGAGATAAAAAATTTGTAACAGGCGAAAGAACTTCAGAAGGTTTCTATGTCGTAAAAAACGGAGTAGAGCAGGGAATCGACAGAGGTTTATCTTATGCGCCATACGCTGATCTTATCTGGATGGAAACCTCTAATCCTGATCTGGAACAGGCAAGAAAATTTGCAGAAGGCATTCATGCGAAATTTCCGGATAAAATGTTGGCGTACAACTGTTCTCCATCCTTCAACTGGGCAGCAAGACTTTCTGTGGAAGAAATGCAGAATTTCCGTGAAGAACTGGCAAAATTAGGGTACAAATTCCAGTTTATTACTTTGGCAGGTTTCCATGCACTAAATACGGCAATGTTCGAGCTGGCTTTAGCTTATAAAGAAAAAGGAATGGCAGGATATTCTGAATTGCAGGAGCGTGAGTTTGCGTTGCAGCAAAAAGGTTTCAGAGCAGTAAAACATCAGTCGTTTGTAGGAACAGGCTATTTTGATGAGGTACAGAATATTGTTACCAACGGCTCTTCTGCAACGGTTGCCATGAAAGATTCTACCGAGACCGCACAATTTCACTAAAAAGTTCCGTTTTTAATTAAATTTAATTGTTAGAACCTTCTCGATTTTGGGAAGGTTTTAATTTTTATGTGCTAATTTTGAATTTATATTTGAAGGAGATGAGTTTGATTTTTGAAAAACAGATACAGGTTACAGAGCAGCATATTGATGGAAATAATCATGTAAATAACGTTCAGTATGTGCATTGGGTGGAAGAAATTGCAGCAGCGCACTGGGATTTTGTAAAACATAAAACCGAATATCCGAAAGATATCTGGATGCTTCTGGATCATCATATTCAATACAAAAAGCAGGTGTATCTTAATGACATCATTACCGTAAAAACCTATCCGAAAGCTCCTGAAGGAATTCGTCAGCCGAGAAAAGTGGAGTTTTACTGTAACGATCAGTTGGTTGTGGATTCTACTACATTGTGGGTTTTGGTAGACGTTGAAACGCAGAAAATTAAAAGACTGGAAAGTGACTGGTTGGAAAAGCTAAAATGATTCCTTTACAATTTTTTGCAGGATTTCAAACTTTGTTTCTTCGATGGTTCCAGTGATTTCCTGAATATTTCCGTTTTTGTCAACCATAAAAGTCATTGGATTTCTCAGCAGTGTAAAGTAGGATTTCAGCTCCTGTCCGGAATCTGTAATTTGCTGAAAATTGAAAGGTCTTTTGGTTAAAAATTGATTAACTTTTTCTTTACTGTCATAGGTAATAGCTATAAAATTGATTGTTTCTCCTGAAAGTTCTTTCAGTTTATTAAGATAGGGAAGCTCTTCAAGACAGGGTTCGCAGTGAGTTGACCAAAAATTGATAAAAGAGATTTTCCCCTTTAAATCATTGGAATTGAAATTTTTTCCTTCAGAATTTTTATAGTTTTCAATCGGAAAATGGGTTCCTATTTTATTTTCCAGATCGGGGTAAGTCCAAAACTGTCTCTTTTGAGCATTAAAGATTACGCTGTAAAAGATTAATAATAAGGTTATTGTTTTCATGATGAAGTAACGGTTCATCTTCAATATTATTTCATGAAGATTATTTTCTTGTACTCAAAGAACATGAACGGAACAAACCAAATTCCTTATCTTTGCAGGATGATACGTATTACAAAAATTTTTACATTCGAAACCGCTCACGTTTTATACAATTATGACGGGAAATGTAAAAATATGCACGGACATTCCTATAAGCTGTTTGTAACGGTGAAAGGAAAGCCTGTTAATGATTTGGAAAACCCTAAGAATGGGATGGTGGTGGATTTTGGTGATATTAAAAGTATCGTAAAGTCTGAAATTGTAGATGTTTGGGATCATGCTGTTCTCATCAACGGACTTTCGCCGCACAGAGAACTCGGGGAAGATCTTGAGGAAAAAGGGCATAAAGTGATCTACTGTACATTTCAGCCGACCTGCGAGAATATGTTATATGCCATCGCAGCAAAAATAAAATCGAAGCTTCCTGAAGGAATTTCTTTGGCTTATCTTAAACTTCATGAAACCGAAAACTCTTACGGAGAGTGGTTTGCGGAAGATAATCAGTAATTTTTTATTCAGAAAAACTCAGAACGGTGTTAAAAACAACCATTAATTTAGAACCCGGTAAAAAAGTATATTTCGCTTCAGACCAGCATTTTGGCGCACCGAATCCAAAGGAAAGTAAACTGCGCGAAGAGCGTTTTATCCGTTGGATGGACGAAATAAAGGAGGATGCGCAGGTTCTTTTTTTAATGGGAGATCTGTTTGATTTCTGGCATGAGTGGAAACACGTAATTCCGAAGGGATATGTTCGGGTTTTGGGAAAAATCGCCGAACTGAAAGACCGCGGAATCCATATTTACTTCTTTGTGGGAAACCATGACCTTTGGATGAAAGATTATCTTGAAGAAGAAATCGGATGTACGGTTTTCTATAAAAAGCAGTATTTTGAGATGGGCGGAAAACAGTTTTTGCTGGCTCATGGCGATGGTTTGGGACCGGGAGACAAAGGATATAAAAGAATGAAAAAAGTCTTTACCAATCCTGTTGCGCAATGGTTTTTTAAATGGCTGCATCCCGATATTGCGATGAAAATAGCATTGTACATGTCTCAGAAAAATAAAATGATTTCGGGAGATGAGGATAAAGAATTTTTGGGAGAGGATAAGGAATTTCTGATCATTTATTCAAAAGAAAAACTTAAAACTCAGCCAATCGATTATTTTATTTACGGACACCGTCATCTTCCGATGATTCTGGATCTTGAAGGAAAAGCAAAATACATCAATCTGGGAGACTGGATCTCTTATTTTACCTATGGTGTTTTTGAGCATGATTTTGAACTGAAAACCTTTGGAGACAGCACAAAAAAAATTACCCCAAAAGCTGAGGTAATTTCCGAATGAACCGAAATTCATTCATGTTTTTAATCCATATTCCGTATGACTCATTGCAATAATCTGACCATTTTTTAATTTTAAGATTAAAAATGATTAAAAAGAAATCTTTTTTATGATAATTAATTGTAAATGAGATTGAAAGAATAAAAATATTTTTAGAAGTGAAAAATATATTCGGCATACAGACAGAGCAGGATTTTTTAGCTGCATCACTGGAAACCTTCCGTTATCAGTATGAAAATATTGAAGTTTACAGACGTTTTGTAGATTATCTCAACATAAAACCTGAAAATGTTGATGAACTGACAAAAATTCCTTTTCTGCCCATTGAAATGTTTAAAAATCATCAGGTTTTAGATAAAAATGTAACTGCGGATCTTTTTTTTCAGAGTTCCGGAACCACACAGATGAATTTATCGAAACATTTCATTGCCAATCCTCAACTGTATGAAGAAAGCATTTATAAAAGCTTTGAACAGTTTATCGGAAAACCTGAAGATTTCATTTTTCTCGGACTTTTGCCAAGTTATCTGGAAAGACAAAACTCTTCGCTGATTTATATGGTAGATTACCTGATGAAAAAATCCGGAAAACCTGAAAACGGATATTTCCTTTACAATCATGAAGATTTATTTACACTTTTAAATGAATTACAAAATAAAAAAGTTATTCTCTTCGGTGTTTCTTTTGCTTTGCTGGATTTCTTAGACTTCTGTGACAGCAGTTCAAAAACGCTTCAGTTCTCCGATTCTTTAACCGTAATCGAAACCGGAGGAATGAAAGGCCGAAAAGAAGAAATGACCAAAGATGAGCTGCTGAACATTTTGCAGGAAGGTTTTAAAACTGATAAAATTTATTCAGAATATTCCATGACGGAGCTTCTTTCACAGGCATATTCTTTAGGAAATAACGAATATCAATGTCCGAACTGGATGCGCATCATGATCAGAAATGCAGAAGATCCCTTTAATTATGAAAAAGAGGAAAGAACGGGAGCGATTAATATCATCGACTTGGCAAATGTACATTCCTGTGCATTCATCGCAACACAAGATTTAGGAAAAATTGTCGGAGATAAATTTCAGGTTTTAGGCAGAATCGATCATTCAGATATTCGTGGATGCAGTTTGCTTGTAAGTTGATTGAGTTTGTAGTTGAAGTATTTTAGAATTGCAGAATTTTCAGGCTCAAAATTTAAAATTCTGCTATCATTTGCTTAGTGAAAACGCCTTTGCGAGCGAAAATATACAGAACAAATAATAAATAAAATCTTTGCGATCTCCGCGTTAAAAATAAAGAGTTTCATCAAAGCAGTATTATTATTTAAACATCAATTATCATTAGCTTAGTGAAACGCCTTTGCGAACGAACTATGCAGAACAAATACTAAATAAAATCTTTGCGATGCGATCTTCGCGTTGAAAACAAAAAATAAAAAAACAAAAAGTGTTAAAAATAGAAGAATTGGTTCACGCATTTATTCATTCTCAATGCAATTTTGAGAAGGAAATTGTTTTGACCAATCATTTTCAGGCAGATTGGGAAGCCGATATTCTGATTGTTGATTCAGAAGGATACAGTCATGAAATTGAAATCAAGCTTTCGAAGAGCGATTTCAAAAACGATTTTAAAAAATCCTATACCAATTCCAATACCGGCGAAAAATTTTTGAAACATGATAAAATTTCCTGTGGAGATTATATTTGCAATGCGTTCAGTTTTCTGCTTCCGATGGGAATGGTAGATCATGAAATGATTCCCGAACATTGCGGAATTATCGAATTTTACCACAACGTAGACTCTTGGGAAACGGAATTTTATATTGTAAGAAAACCCAGAAAAGTACACGAAGATTCTTACTGGAAACTGAATGATAAAGATCTTTTCATCCGGAAAATGGCTTTAAATCTATTATATAAGAAAATGGAGATCAAAGGAAAGCATGAAGAACTTATCTTCAAAAATCCGTTTGATCTTAAAAAATTAAAGTAGTCTTTCAAAATGTCAAACATAAAAAAATCCTGTCGGCTGACAGGATTTTGTGGTTAACTATCTAATTCTTCCATGCCGTTTCGCTGCAGCAGGAATCTGTAAATCAATCCTCCCGCAATTCCTCCCAAAATCGGAGCAACCCAGAACAGCCAAAGCTGAGACATTGAGTTTCCGCCTACAAACACTGCCTGAGAAAGTGATCTTGCCGGATTCACGGAAGTATTCGTAATCGGGATGGAAATTAAATGGATTAACGTTAATCCCAAACCAATTGCAATACCTGCAAATTTTCCGTTGGCAAATTTATCTGTCGCACCAAGAATGATGATCAGGAAAAATGCCGTCAATAAAAATTCCGTTAAAAATGCAGCACTCATCGAGTAGCTTTTTCCGAAATAGACCGCTTCACCGTAGAAATTGGTGGCAAAAGCTCCCGGTCCAGAAAAATCCGGAGCTCCGGAACCGCTCAGAATTGTATACAATGCTCCTGCGGCTGCAATCGCTCCAACACACTGTGCGGCTACGTAAGGAACAAGATCTTTAGCAGAAAATCTCCCTCCTGCAAGAAGTCCTACAGAAACAGCCGGGTTGAAATGACCTCCTGAAATATGTCCTACTGCATATGCCATGGTAAGAACGGTAAGCCCGAAAGCCAGCGAAACACCCAGAAGAAGAATCCCTAATTGTCCATTAGATGCCGCTGCAATCTGCGAGGCGAAGATTGCACTTCCGCAACCTCCGAAAACAAGCCAGAATGTGCCGAAAAATTCAGCAAAAAGTTTTTTTATCATATTGTTTATTTTTAAAAAGTATTTCAAATTTATCATTAATATATTGAATTAAAAAGTATAATTTTAAACTTATTGCAAATTAAATTTTGATTTTATTATTGATTTAATAATTTAAAATAAAAATAATAGTTAATTATTTTCATATATATGTTTATTAGAGTTTATATTTATTTCATAAATGATTATTTTAGTTTATAATTTTTAAAATTTCTTTCATGAAAAAGTTTTTGTGTGTGATCTTTGCTTCCTTTCTTCATGGCATATTTTCTTCACAGGCGGCTCAAAAAACATTACCATGCTATGATCTTACAGAAGTTTTAAGAGTAGAACCCACTTTTCTTTATAAGCCGCATCTGGATGCCTCAAAAAGTTTTGGGGTAAAGCTTCTAAAGGATTCAAAGACCATTCAGGATTATATCAGCAAAGGAAAATTTCATAAAATAAAAAAATCAGGAACCGGATATCGGGTTCAGAAACTGGATTACAGCAGAGCTTACATGGTTTCTAAAGGGAAATCGATGCTCGAGAAAATAGGAGTGCGTTTCAGTAAAGAAACAAAAGGGAATGTCTTTACGGTTTCTTCCATTACCAGAACACTGGAAGACCAGTGCCGACTGAGAAGAGTGAATTCTAATGCGGCATTGGGAATCAGTTCTCATAACTACGGAAATTCTTTTGACATTTCGTATGTACGGTTTAATGGTGTTTTAAAGCATAATCCTAAGTTGGAAGCTGCTTTGGAGAAGGTTCTGAAGTATTATTATGATCTGGGAAGAATTTATTACATCAAAGAGAAACAACAGAGCTGTTATCACATTACAGTAAAGAATTATTAACTAATTTTCAATTATACGTGAGATACTTGCATAGATAATTTAGTTTCTATAATTTTATGCCTTAGAAAAACCGTGAAAATATGAATACATTCAACAGAGAACAATGCGAATTAGCATTTGCAGCGTGGGACAATTGCCGTGGAAATTACAATGCCATTAAAGATCTGATTCCTACCAATTATGTTTTTGATTTTGATGCAGAACAGATCAACTGGGTGAAGAACGAAAATACAGGAAGTGAGTTTTGTGCTCAGATCGGTATTTACGAGAATAAGATGGTTGCTGTTCTTTGCCCGATGGACGAAGGAGGACATAAAAAAGAAGTACAGGATTATCCTTACAGCTTTTTAGCTGAACTGAAGGAAGACCTTAATCTGGTGGAAACGGAAGAATATACGCTTGTGAAAAATGCGGTTCTTTCCAAAGAGCTTAAAACAGTCGATAACAGTTCGGATATGTTCTGGCCGATTGCCAATAAGCCCATGATGGAGCAGGATAAAGCAATCGAAGCCATAGAATCCTGGAGAAACGAAGCAATGACGTGGTTCTACAGAGAATGCACAGAATTTCAGGGAGCAAGAATTTTCAGACAGTTTTACGTACCTGCAGAAAATCTTAATCCGCCGAAAGCAGGGCTTTCCCATATGGTTTGTTCCTTCGGACTGAAATTTTCTCAGGTGTATCAGAGAGTTTTGCCTACGCTTATTTTCATTTCTTTTTATACAGATCTGGAGGGCAGTGAAAACGGAGTAAGCGTTGAAAAAATCTCCAATACATACGATTGGTCAAATGCATGTCCGCCTATCTGCCAGTTTATGTAATTTTTAACTAAAATATATTGTGGATATTTACCAGGTAATACTTTATCTTAATAACAGTTTACTTGTTATTTGTGCTTTAATCGGAATTTTAAAGTACAAAACACTTAGAAACACAGAAAAATGGTATGTATATTATATCATTTTTCTTTTTTTGATAGAAGCGGCAGGAAGAGTTTCTATCAGTCTTTTTCATGTAAAAGGACTGGATTTTCTGTTTCCTTATTACGTAGCAGGAGAATTTCTCATCTTGGGAATTCTTTTCGTGAAAAAATTAGCATTACCATGGTATTGCTACCTTCCGGTAGTAGTACTGGCGCTCTTCTTTTTGCTGGATACAGGAATGGTAACCAATGAAGTAAAGAAAGTAATTTCAAATATTATTGTGATCTGCTTTGCCGGTTATGCACTGCTTATGGAAATTAAAAACACCAAGGTAAATGACCGTTTCATGGCGGTAGACAGTCTTATTTTTCTGTATTATGGATTGTCGGTCTTTTTATTCTTCCTTCTTCGTCAGCTTGCAGATTTTGGAGTAAAACAGGCAGGAATGATATGGAGCATCAATAATGTGCTCTGCAGCTTTTTATATATATCAATCATCTATACCTTTTTAAGATTAAAGAAATAACCTTAAATATCACTTTTTTTGTTGCGTTGATTGCCGTTCTGGTAATTATCATGACATTTATTTTGTTGGCTTACAGAAGTTTCATCCAGAGAATCATTAAAGAGAAAAATGCACAGTACGAAGCAGAAGTTCAGCATCAGAAAAATCTTGCTCTGGAAAATATTAAAGCGCAGGAATCCGAGCGGAAAAGAATTGCCGTTATGATCCACGACGACATCGGAAACCGTCTGAATATTCTTTCTTTATGGCTGAATAATTTAGATACCAAAGGCGATGAACTCATCAAAAAAAATATAACCACACAAATGTCTTCTCTCATAGATTCTGCCAGAAGCATTTCTCATTCATTATATCCCGTGAATCTGGAATCCGTAGGTCTTGTTCTTTATATTGAAGAGCTGATTGCCAATTTATCAGGAAGAATAAATATTTCACTGAACGTAAGTCCGAAATTTCAGAAAAAAGAAATCTTCGTGGAAGTTCAGTTGTACAGAATTATTCAGGAATTTACAACCAATGTCCTTAAACATTCGGAAGCATCCAGAGTCTGGATCTATATTAAAGATAATAAAACAAATCTTGCAGTTATCATTTCCGATAACGGGCAAAGCTTTGAGTATGATGAGGTAAAAAAGGGAATGGGTATTAAAAATATAGAATCCAGAATAAAATCTATGAACGCGGCGCACAAATGGAAAAATACCCTAGGTAAAGGCAGCCGACTAATTATAAAAATTCCATACAATGAACTCCCAGATCAAAATAGCATTAATTGATGACGAACAACTCATTCTCGAAGGCGTAAAAATGTTATTGTCTTCGGAACCCAATATCACGGTAGGATCTACCTCTACCAACGGACCGGATTTTTTAGAAACTTTAGAAGAAACCTCTGAAGAAGATTTTCCCGATATTGCCTTGGTAGACGTACAGATGCAGCCCATGAACGGCTTTGAGCTGGTAGAAATCTTAAAGGAAAAATATCCCAATCTTAAAATTATTATCCTTTCTTCCCATTACAAAACAACCATTCTGGGATATATGGTGAAGCTGGGTGTTTCAGCATTTCTGCCAAAGAACTCTAACCGAAATGCTTTTATCGAAGCCATTACCATGGTCTACAAAAACGGAATTTTCTTTACTCCGGAAGATCATCAGATGATTTTTTCCTACATGAACAGCCCTACCAAAAAAAGAACACTCTTTGAAATGGACGATGAACTCTCCGACCGCGAAAAAGATGTTGTAAGACTCATCTGTCAGGAATGCACCAACAACGAAATCGCAGAAAAATTATTCATCAGTCCCAGAACCGTAGAAAGCCACAGACAGCGAATCGTCGAAAAAATAGGCGCTAAAAATACAGTGGGAATTGTAATTTATGCCATTATCAACAATATTCATCCCTTAGAAAGAATCTGATTCCGTAGAAATACGGAATTTTTTATTTGGTACTTTCTACTCTATTATCCCGGTTTTTTTCATCGTTACTTTGGAGTGTTCATATAATAAGTGCTTCATTTTTAGGAATGAAGAAAAGATAAAAACCACAAAGTGTAATGGAAAACAACATCATCTCTGTCGGAATTTTCTTCGATGGAACAGGAAACAACGGGATGAATGCCACTTCTCATAATAAACCACTTAGGAATAACGAAAGCTATTACGGTAATATTACCAATATCTATAAATTATTTAAGCTGTTTAAAAGTGATGAGAAAAAATATGTAGGAGGAATCGGAACGGTTGCAGGAAATGAAGACAGCGATTTTGCAATGGCTACGTGCAAAAATCCTGCGGGGTATCACGGATATTCTTCAGATGATAAACTGGAAGAAGCTTTTTCCTTCATTAAAAATACAATTGAGGAAGATACAAGAGAATACCAGTTATACATCTATGGCTTCAGTCGTGGAGCCATGTTGGCAAGAACTTTTTGTAATAAAATAATACAGCATACCTCAGAATTTTCAGGAAAAAAAGTTAAAATTAAATTTTTGGGAATTTTTGATACGGTAGAATCTGCTGCTTTCAACGATTACGATGTGGCGGTTTTACCCGAAACAGAAAGAGTTCTTCACATTTGTGGCGTAAACGAATGCCGTTATTTTTTTCCTCTTACAGGTATTTTCGAAGAATCAAAAGACAGAACAGACGCAAAATGGGAAAGCGGAAACTCGGTATGGAAAGAAATTTTCGTTCCGGGAGCCCATGCAGATGTAGGAGGAGGATATTTAGAAGGTTCCCAATCGGTTTATATTTCTCCGAATTTCATTAAAAATAGAGAACTCTATTACTATGTGGAAAACATTAGAGGAACGGCTTTAGATTCAGAAAAAAAGAAAATTTGGAATTCCGTTTTACAAGATTATAAAATAGATAAAGGCGATATTTTTTCTCAGGCTTACGTTACAAGAGATTTGGTGTACAGTGATCTTTCAAAAGTCTACGGAAAACTTATGCTGATGGAAACCAATTCTGAGCAGTCTGTTTTTGAGGAGGATTTTGATGAATTTACTTTTGAAATTCATCCCGAAACACATCCTTACCTTGTAGAATTATCGGAGGCTCTTGAAAATTATATTAAAAACCTTTCACCTGACATTAAGCCGGATTACAGTTATGAAAAACTGGCAGATTATACCCATATTTCGGCAAATTTCGGGTTATATCATCCTGCTTTAATGATGGAATCCAAATCGGGAATTCCTACAGAAATCATCAATAACGGTCTGAATGTTCCGAGCCATTCGGATGATCAGTTCAATAAAAACCAATCCAGATTACAGTCGGAGATTCATCATATTGAAGATTCTGTCGTGGATTACGCCTACGGAACCAATATTCCCAATAACGATAATTGGAGCCGTACCATTTTAATCAAAGAAAATTTTTATAATAAATGTTAGTACATTTTCAGTTTTAAATTTAGGTGTTGAGCTGTCTTGGTTAGGCAGCTCAGTTTTTTTACGTGAAACTACCTATTTTTAATTTGGTTATTTATACTGTAGTTTTTGCTTCTTATTCTTTGTTACTTTGGGTTGTTCTTACAGGAAGCTTCAATAGGAATGAAATTCACTTATAGTTAAACCTAAAGTCATTTACAAAGACTAAAAAACAGAACATAATCATGGAATACAGAGATAACGAAATCTATTTCGATACGGCTTCCAACAATTTGGTAAAAGGATCTTTTACCGTAAACGAGTTTTCAATTACTGAAGGACAGGATCCTAAAGGACATATTTATGTAGGATTTACAGCAAGCTGCGGAAGCGATGGAAAGTTTATTTTTTCTATCGGAAGAAAAGGATCTTCAGCAGTAGCCAAATGGTTTTCTGCAAGAGTTCCCGCAAACAGAACAACTTTTAACCACGATCCGGGAGAACTTAATTTTGCTATGATCGGAACCCTGGTTCTCGAATTCAAAGGCGGAAAAACCTGTACCTTCTACAATGTTGCTTTGGCACAGGGACATAGCGGACTAAGCAATAACTGGTGGTTTGGAGGCAAACAGGGAATGTACAATGGAAGCGATACCGCGATCTATGGAGCGATAAGCAATAATATTGTAGAGTTGGCATCTTTCCTGAGAGGAGGAAATGCAGCAGACCATATCAAAGTTACTCCGAAAACATTTTAAAAAACAACTTAATATTAAATTTTACATCAGAAAACCACTCTTTTAAGGGTGGTTTTCTGCATATAATGCAGCATTCATTTCTTTTCCGTATTTTTGCACCCGAAAATTCATTATTCACTATTAATCATTATTTAACACATGCTTTCGGTTCAAGGTTTAGGATTACATCATTCAGGAACATATCTGTTTCAAAACGTGAATTTCACGATTAAAAAGGATGATAAAATTGGTTTGGTCGGTAAAAATGGAGCGGGGAAATCCACTTTATTGAAAATGCTTTCCGGAGAAATTAATTTCTACGAAGGAAACGTGGTTCCGGAAGGAAACATCACCATTGGTTTCTTAAAACAGGATCTCGATTTCGTAAAAGGAAGAACAGTCTGGGCAGAAACCATGCAGGCTTTCGAACAGATCAACGCATGGAAAAATGAGCTTGAAGAAGTGAATCATCAGATGGCGACAAGAACCGACTATGAAAGCGATTCTTACACGGATCTGATTAATAAAATGACGGAACTGAACGACCTTTTGATGAACCACGACGCTTACAATCTGGAAGGCGATATGGAAAAAGTATTGTTCGGACTTGGTTTCAAAGCGGATGATTTCCAGAAAATTACCGATGAATTTTCCGGAGGCTGGAGAATGAGAATCGAACTGGCAAAACTGTTGCTGCAAAAGAACGACATCATGCTTCTCGATGAGCCTACGAACCACCTGGATATGGAATCCATCATGTGGCTGGAAAACTTTTTGAAAGATTATCCCGGAGCAATTGTTCTGGTAAGTCACGATAAGCAGTTCATGACTGCGGTTTGTAACCGTACTTTCGATATCAACAACAAAAAAGTTGACGATTATAAAGCGAATTATTCCAAATATCTTGTGATGCGCGAAGACCGCCGCGAAAAACTGATTCAGGCTAAAAAGAATCAGGATGCGGAGATCAAGCAGATGGAAGATAACATCAATAAGTTCCGTGCAAGTGCTACAAAAGCATCATTCGCACAATCTTTGATTAAAAAATTAGACAAAATCGAACGTATTGAAGTAGATAATGAAGACGTTTCTAAATTCAATATCCGTTTCGTACAGTCGCAGGTTCCAGGAAAAATTATCTTCGAAGCTGAAAATCTTGGAAAAGCTTACGGCGAAAAACAGATTTTTGATGATGTGGATTTCATCGTTCAGCGAGGAGACAGAATTGCGCTTCTTGGACAAAACGGACAGGGAAAAACAACGTTGGCGAAAATTCTTGCAGGAGACATCAAAGATTATTCAGGAACTTGGAATCTTGGACATAACGTAAACATCGGGTATTTTGCTCAGAATCAGGAGGAAGTTTTAACCCCGAATAAAACCGTTCAGGAAGAAGCGGAAGACGCTGCAACCGAAGAAACGAGACCAAGAGTCCGCGATTTGTTAGGATCTTTCCTTTTTCAGGGTGAAGCGGTGAATAAAAAAACGAAAGTACTTTCCGGAGGGGAAAGAAACCGTTTGGCGCTTTGTAAATTGTTGCTTCGTCCTTTCAATACGCTGATCATGGACGAACCTACCAATCACCTGGATATCCAGTCTAAGGAAATCATCAAACTGGCTCTTCAGAAATTTGAAGGAACATTAATTGTGATTTCGCACGACAGGGAATTCTTACAGGGACTTTGTGACAAGATCTACGAATTCCGTGATGGTAAAATGAAAGAATTCTTAGGAGACATCAACGAATATCTTGAATTCAGACAAAAAGAATCAATTCGCGAAATCTCTGCAGAAAAAGCAAAACTTCATGGAGAAGATACCAAGGTTGAGATAAAGGCAAAAAAAGAGGAAAAGCCTGCAACAGAAACTCAACAATCAACCATTGTAAGCAAAGAGCAGAAAAATATTCAGAATAAACTGAAAAAAGTAGAAGAAAAAATTACTGAACTGGAAACAAAAGTTGAGGAATTTGAAGCTTCTTTCACCAAAGAAAACCCTTCTGAAGAAACACTGGAAAAATACAACAATACCAAAGAAGAACTGGATCTTGCTTTGCAGGAGTGGGAATATTTGGGAACTCAGTTGAATTAATTTCTAAGAAATACATAAAATAAACCTTATAGGTTTTTAAAACCTATAAGGTTTGATTACAGTTTGTAACAAAATCTCATTTCTACTTACTCATCTATCAAAATATTTTAAGAAAACTTTAATCTCAATTTTTAAATTATTTTTATAATTTTGACGAATGATCTTTAAAGAAAACAGAAATCTAAAGAATTTTATTTCCAAATTATTGTTTGGGATCTATTTTCTTGCGCTGTTTTCCCAGAATTTCCACAGTCACAGTTCCGAAGATGTTTTTAAAAACTTCAGCTTCAAAAAATCGGAGAATACAGTTACTAAAAATATAGCGAAGGAAAAAGCAGCAGACTGTCTTGCCTGTCATTTCTTAGCTACCGGAAATACTTTAGTTCCTGAAGAATTCAGTTTTTCTTTTGCGCATTATACGCACGAAGTAAAGCAGATCATTACCGTTCAGGAAAAAATATGGTCTCAGACCAAATTTACCTTTCAGCTTCGCGGTCCGCCCGCAATTTCATAATTCATAGATTCTTTTCGGATTTTATCTAAATAATTTTTAGATACGTAATGTATTTAATTAAACTAATCTAATTTTTTTTTAACCATTAAGATGAATTTAGGAAGTAAGTTTTATTAAAAAAATCATATAGATTTTTTGTATCCCTTAAAAGAAAGGTTAAACTTAATTGCTATAAAATTTTTAAAACAAATCTTAACGGTTCAAAATAGAACATTGAGATTCGTCGTCTGAAGCTAAAAAATCCAATTCAAATTTTAACGAAAAAGTACCCTGAAAAGTACACAATCAATCTATTTAACAATGAAATTGATCTATAGTTTTATGCTGATCCTTTGCGGATTTGCATTGACAAACGCACAGCAGACTTACACGGTAGAAGGAACAGTTCAGGATTTTCATGATAAAACGATGCTGGAAAATGCATCCGTGAAAATTGGAGATTTTTCTGCAAAAACCGACAAAAACGGTAAGTTTTCAATCAATAAAATTCCTGCGGGAAAATATATGCTCATTGCTAAACATCCTGATTGTAATGATTATACTGAAAATGTAGGAGTTACACAGGATTTGCATTTAACAATTACGCTTGAACATCATATTCAGGACATCGAAACGGTTACCATACACGGAAACCATAAAAACAACGGATCTCTTGTTATTAAAACACTTGATAAAGCCGAAATCGAAAAATATTCTTCTGAAAATCTGGGAAATTTATTGACGAAGATTTCGGGAGTCAGTGCTTTGAAAACAGGAAACAATATCTCAAAACCCATTATTCACGGGCTTTACGGAAGCAGAATCTCTATCTTAAACAATGGAGTGAGACTTGCTGAACAGGAGTGGGGAGTGGAACACGCTCCGAATGTGGATATTAATAATTTCCAGCATATCGACGTTATCAAAGGTGCTTCTGCATTGAAGTACGGAAGTGATGCGATTGGCGGAGTGGTCATTATGGAGCCGGAAGTTTTCCCTAAAAAAGATACTTTAAAAGGATCAGTAGGTCTTACCGGAATTTCCAACGGAAGAGGAATGGCTCTGGATGCGGATGTGGCGAAAATCTGGAAAAACGGATGGGCGGTAAAAACCGGAGGAAGCATCAAAAAACTCGGAGATCAGAATGCTCCGGATTATAACCTTATGAATACAGGAATGGATTTTTCTTCGTTTAATTTTACTGTTCAGAATAATACGTATGAAAGGGGAATTTCTTTCGATTATTATTTAACCAACCAGAATATAGGAATTTACAGAGGTTCTCATGTGGGAAACAATGAAGATTTTTACAACGCAACCACCACAAAAATTCCGATTTATACAGGAACTTTCAGTTATGATATCGATAATCCGAGACAGGTGATCGAGCATCATATTGCGAAAGTTTCTGCTTTCAAAAGATTTGAAAACATCGGAAAAGTTTCTGCAACGTACAGTTATCAGTACAACCACAGACAGGAATATGACATCAGAAGAGGGGATTTGAAAGATACGCCTTCTCTGGATCTGGAACTGATGACGCATCAGTTTAATCTTAATGATTTGCTGGAAAGAGGAAAGTTTTCTCTGGAAACTGGGATTGATGCAAGTTTTCAGAACAATTATTCGGATCCGGCGACAAAAGCAAGACGTCTGATTCCGAACTATGATAAATATGCAGCAGGTTTTTATTCCATTTTTAAATATAAAATCTCCGGCAATTTCAATGTGGAGGCAGGAGCGCGATACGATTTTACGCGTTACGATGTTACGAAATGGTATGATAAAAGCGATTGGGAGAGGAGATATGCAGATTCTTATCCTCAGTTTTATGTAAAAACAGACCAGAACAGGATTCTTACGCGTCCTCAACTGAATTATAACAATGTCTCGTTGAATGCTGGTCTTGAATATCGTCCGAATTCATCTTTTGATCTGAAATTCAATTATGCTAAAGTGGGCAGAACACCGAATATTGCGGAACTGTTTTCAGACGGACTGCATCATTCTGCTTCTGTGATCGAAATCGGAGATATGGGACTGAAAAATGAACAGGGACATCAGTTTAATCTTACGGTGGATTCGAGATTCAACGTTTTAAAAGGATTGAATGTTTCTGTAAATCCTTACTTTTTTATCACCAAGAATTTCATCAACGAAGTTCCTACAGGAGTTCAGAATACGATCAGAGGAGTATTTCCGGTGTGGTCTTATCAGCAGATTGATGCCAAAATGTATGGGGTAGATCTGGATGTTAATCTTAAACTTACGGATCATCTTACTTATGTAGGAAAGGGAAGTTATGTTTACGGACAGGACGACACAAACAATGTTCCGTTGATTTTAATGATGCCTCCGAATTTTTCCAATGCATTACAGTTTAAAAAGGAAAACTGGAATCAGTTCTATCTTACCGTAGAAAACCAGACTTTTCTTAAGCAGAACAGATTTCCGGTGTACAATGCAACCATACCAATATATATAGACGGAGATGAAGTGGAAAAAACGGTGGATCTCAGTACTCCGCCAAACGGTTATTCTCTCTGGAACATCCAGACAGGAATCAACATCAGCAAAAATCTTTCTGCGGGACTTATCGTGAACAATCTTTTCAATGTTACGTACAGAGATTATCTGAACAGAATGCGATTTTTCTCGGATGAGGCAGGAAGAAACTTTATTCTCAACTTTAGATACAGATTCTAAAGATTTTTAAAACCATCAGACAAAATATCAACTTTAAAATTTAAAAAAAATGAAATTATTCAATACTAAAAATATCATCAAATTATTAGCAGTTTTATTCATCGCCATCACCGTAGTATCTTGTCAGAGAGACGGATCTGCGGCAGAAGACGATCTTCCGCAGGAAGACCTTACCAACATTATTTTGAATGTGAAAGATGTTGCGGCGGGAACTACCCAAACGTACAATTACAGTATGGGAGCGGGAGGAGCTCAGGCGATTAAATTAACCGACGGAAAAACCTATCAGGTAACTGCACAGTTTAAAAACGGAAACGAAGATGCCACTCAGGAAATTAAGGATGCAAAAGACGAACACTTTTTAATCTTCAATTTCCCGAATTCTGATATTACCTTAACGCGTACAGACGATGCTTCTTCTACAAGAGCAGACGGAAAACGTGTAGGATTAAAAACAGAATGGGTAGTAAACAAAGCCGTTAAAAACCCTTCTGCTACAAGCCAGCTTATCTTTACTTTATACCATGAACCGGCAAGTGTAACGGAGGATTCCCAGACAACCACAAACGGAGTGATCTACGGAACGCAGGTAGGAGGAGAAACAGATGCGCAGGCAAACTATACCATCACGAATTAAAATAACCTTTTAATATCTTTAATCTTGTTAGCAAAAACCACCGTAATTTTTCCGGTGGTTTTTCTATTTAATAAGATTTGGCGTTTTAAGTTCATTTTAATTGATATTTTTTCATAAAAATTTTATATTTTTGCAACCTAAAATTTTAATCAATAATGAAGGTTACTGCAAAAAACCATGATGATGTAAGTGCATTGCTTACAGTGACATTGGAAAAATCTGACTATAAAGAAAAAGTTGATAAGCAATTGATTAATTATGCTAAAAATGCGCAAGTTCCTGGTTTCAGAAAAGGGAAAGTGCCTTTGAGTATGGTTAGAAAACAATATGAAGCAGGTATTGCTTTTGAAGAAATCAACAAGCAGGTTTCTGATGCTTTAAACAACTACGTAAACGAAAACAAACTAAGATTAGTTGGTCAGCCGGTTCCACAGCCAGTAAACGAATTCGATTACAATGCGGATCAGCTTGAAGTTGCTTTTGAAGTAGGATTTGAGCCTGAATTCACTATTGACCTGGCTAAATATGAAGCTCCTCACTACAAAGTAGAGGCTTCTGAAAAAGAAATCAACAAGAGTATTGAGAACATGCAGAAGCGTTTCGCAGAGCAGGCTCCTCAAGAAAAAATCAATAAAGATTCTTACATTGCTTTAGAAATTTCTCAGGTTGTGGAAGAAGATGCAGAAGGAGAGCACCACCACCATCCAAAGAACGTTACCATTACTGCTGAAAACAAAGAAGCTTTCAAACTGGTAAAATCTTTGAAAATGGACGGTTCTGTAAAAGTTTCTAAAGAAACTCTTGCTGAAAACGAAGAATTAGCTAAAGAATTAGGATTCTCTAAAGAAGAAGTTGAGCATTTACACCATAACGAAGTGGAAGTAAAAGTAAAAGATTTCTACGGTCTTAACTTGGCTGAACTTAATCAGGAATTATTCGATAAAGTATACGGAGAAGGGAACATTAAGTCTGAAGAAGAGCTTAAGGAAAAAGTAAAATCTGAATTAGACGAATACTTCCAGCAAAATGCTGATGTTCACTTTGTGAATAAAGTATTGGAGCAGGTTTCTGAAAAAGAAGAAGTAAAACTTCCTGAAACGTTCCTTGTAAAATGGTTAATGTTCTCTAACCAGAACATCCAGTCTGAAGAGCAGGCAAAAGAAATCCTTGAATCTGAGAAAAACCAGTTGAAATATCAGATCATCGAAGGTAAATTAATGACGGATAACGACATTAAATTAGACTATGCTGATGTTTTGGGACAGGCTGAACAGTTGGTAAGAAATCAATTAGCTATCTACGGAATCCACCACTTAGGAGATGAGGAGATCCAGAAATATGCGGTTGAAATGTTGAAAGACCAGGAGCAGGTAAGACAGATTTCTTCTGAAGTTGCGATGACGAAGCTTAAGGATGTAATCCTTGAAAAAGCAACCAAAAAAGAAACTGTAATTTCTCACGACGAGTTTTTGGAAGAGCTTAAAAAGTAATTTATTTTACTATAAATATTTGAAAACCACTGTTTTTGCAGTGGTTTTTTTATTGAGTAAACATCTGCATTTATTTGTTTAATATTCCTATATTTACGACACTAAACTTTATTTATGAAAAAGATCATCATTCCGTTTTTTTGCGTTGTGCTTTTTTCCACTTCGGTAGCTGCACAAAAAACTACTGCTGCTCCCGCTAAAACGGAAGCGGTAAAATCTAAACTTACTCCAAAAGAAGTTATCGATAAATATCTTACGGCACTTGGAGGAAAAGATAAACTTGAATCGGTGAAATCCATTGTGATGGAAAATACAATTTCGGGGGCTGCGCTTCCGGGAGAAATCACGATGACGACCAAAAAAATGGGCAATAAATTCAAATCTGAACAGTTTTTTATGGGTCAGAAAGCCGCTTCTCAGTATTTTGACGGCGAAAAAGGATATATGGAGCAGATGGGCAACAAAAGCGAAATTCCGGCAGATAAACTGGGAGATTTAAAGAATGGGAAAATTATTGATGCTTTAGGATATGATTACACCAAATTCAAAGATGTTACCACAGAAAAAATCGACGGAAAAGATTATAATGTGTTAACTTCCGATAAAGGAAAATTCTATTTTGATGCTTCTACAGGTCTTTTGTATAAAGCAGATGCAAAAGAAGGAACAGCGTTTACAAAAGATTATTTAACGGTAGACGGAATTAAATTCCCTTCCTTAATTGAAGCGCAGGGTGGCGGACAGACCATGACTATTAAAACGACAAAAGTAACGATCAATTCAGGAGTTACGGATGCGGATTTTAAATAAAAAATTCGCTATTTAACATAATAAAGCCGGGCAATGCTCGGCTTTTTTGATGATACCACATTTTTAACTAAAGTTTAACTAAAAAAGAATATTCTTTAACAGTTGAATTTTTAATTTTGCCACATTATAACACAAAAACATACTGATGAGAAAAGATTACATTACTTTGGCTTGGGATTTTCCCTTTTAAAGCAGTTTTCTATCTTCTGAAATTCAATTTTTTTAGCTTAAAATTTTAACGATAATTAACTCGAATTTAACTTTAAATAATAATTTGAACATTTCCTCGTTAAGTGAATAAATCATATTTTTGAACCATAAAAATTAATAATCGAAACAACTATGAAAAAAATGTTTTCGTCGCTTGCAGTTGTCTTTCTGATGTCTGCCAATGCATTTGCACAGAATATTCCTATGGATCCTTCTGTAAAGACCGGTACACTTCCAAACGGGATGAAGTACTACATCAGAAAAAATACATTACCAGAAAAGAAAGTAGATTTCAGACTGGCAATTAATGCAGGATCTATCCTTGAGGATGAAAACCAGAGAGGTCTGGCTCACTTCATGGAGCACATGAACTTCAACGGAACTAAAAACTTTCCGGATAATAAACTTGTCGATTTTCTACAGTCAATCGGAGTAAAATTCGGACAGCACTTAAACGCTTACACCAGCTTTGACGAAACGGTTTATATGCTTCCTGTTCCTTTAGATAAGCCGGGAAATCTGGATGCAGGTCTTAAAGTAATGGAAGACTGGGCATTCAACGCTACCCTTTCTGATGAGCAGATCAATAAAGAAAGAGGAGTTGTTTTGGAAGAATTAAGACTAGGTTTGGGAGCAGATAAAAGAATGTCGGATAAATATCTTCCGAAATTACTGTATAACTCTCAGTACGCCAACAGACTTCCGATCGGAAAAAAAGATGTTCTGGAAAACTTCAAACCGGATGTCATCAGACAGTTTCATAAAGACTGGTACAGACCTGATCTGATGGCAATTGTAGTAGTAGGAGACATTAATGTGGACGAAGTTGAAAAGAAAATTAAAGATAATTTCAGCAAATATAAAAATCCTTCAAAACCTAGAGATAGAAAGAATTTCGATCTTCCGAACCATAAGGAAACTTTGGTGGCTATCGAAACAGATCCGGATGCTACAAGATCTATGGTTCAGTTCATCATGAAAGATTCTGAGGCTTATCAGCCGGATGTTACGGTAGAGCAGTACAACCAAAGTCTTGTAGAACAGCTTGCTTCCACTATGTTGAATAACAGACTTGGAGAATTGGTAAATTCCAACAATCCTCCTTTCACATACGGTTACGTTTATCACGGTGGAACATACGCGAGAAGCAAAGAAGCTTTTCAGGGAATGGCAATGGTGAAAGACGGAAACCAGCTTAATGCTTTAAAAGTTCTTCTGGAAGAAACGGAAAGAGCTAAAAGATTTGGGTTTACACAAACAGAATTAGACAGGGCAAAATCTCAGATAATGTCTAATATTGAAAGAACCTACAACAACAGAGATAAAACGGAAAGTGATGTTCTTGTAGACGAATATGTAAGAAATTTCCTTGAGCAGGAACCAATGCCGGGAATTGCATGGGAATATGAAGATACTAAGAAATTCTTACCTTCTGTAACGCTGGCTCAGACCAATGATGTGATTAAAAAACTGGTAAAAGACGACAGTAGGGTAGTGGTAATCACCGGTCCTAAAAAAGACAACATTCAGATGCCGACGGAAGCGATGGTGCTGAATACTTTTGAAGGAGTGAAAATGGCAGATCTTAAGCCTTATGAAGAAAAAGCTACGATTAAAAATTTAGTAAAACCTTTCAAATCTGAAGGTACGATTGCTAAAACAGAAACCGATGCCAAATTAGGAACCACAACATGGACGCTGAGCAATGGCGCAAAAGTTACTTTCAAGAAAACAGACTTTAAAGACGATGAAATTGTTTTTGCAGCGAGAAGTTTAGGAGGAAGTTCTGT
Organism: Chryseobacterium sp. C2(2020); assembly: GCF_014218915.1. Lineage (NCBI taxonomy): Bacteria > Pseudomonadati > Bacteroidota > Flavobacteriia > Flavobacteriales > Weeksellaceae > Chryseobacterium > Chryseobacterium sp. C2(2020). Next base: position 14,163 of record NZ_JACLCT010000030.1, on the reverse strand, counting down.
AATTAACGATGCCGATTTTATTAAAACCCAGTTTGCTTTTCCTGCGCTTTCTGAAGCAGGTGTAAATGGTTTTTCTAAAGCTGATCTTACCAATTATCTTGCAGGAAAGCAGGTAAACGTAAATCCGTCAATCGGAAATGTAACGGAAGGAGTTTCCGGAAGAACAACCAGAAAAGATCTTGGAACAGCAATGGAATTAATGTATGCTTATTTTACAGGTCTGAATTATAATCCTGATGCATTTAATGCGTACAAAACAAAACAGTCTGCGATGATGGATAACCTGTTGTCTAATCCTCAGTTTTATTTCTCCAGTGAGCATGCGAAATTCATGAATCAGAAAAACCCAAGATTCGTAGGAATTATCCCGATGGAGAAAGACTGGGCAAATACAGATTATAAAAAAGCGTACGATATTTATAAAGAGAAATTCTCCAATGCCGGAAACTTCCAGTTCTATTTTGTAGGAAATATTGATGAGGCAACCTTTAAAAATGAAGTGTTACAGTACATTGCAAGTCTTCCTTCAAGCGGAAAAACGTCTACTTTTAAAGATACGGGTTACAGACAGATCACCGGAGATTATTCAAAGGTCTACAAAAAAGGTAAAGATCCTAAAAGTATGGTAACCATTTCCTACATCGGAGAAACACCTTACAATGAAAAAGAAGCATTAGCTTTAGAAGCTTTGGGAGAAGTGGCAACCATTAAAGTAATTGAAAAACTGAGAGAAGAGGAAAGCGGAATTTACGGAGGCGGAGCAAGAGGAGGAATGTACAAAGTTCCGTTCAGTAATTACAGTTTCAGCATCAATTTCCCTTGCGGACCGGAAAATGCTGATAAATTAACGAAAAGTGCGATTGCAGAACTTCAGAAGTTAATAGATAAAGGGCCTGAGCAAAAAGATCTTGATAAATATAAGGAAGGAGAGTACAATGATGATAAAACCAATATGAAAGACAATATGTATTGGATGAATGCGCTTACCAAAAATCAGGTTGATGGAAGCGATAAATATGAAATCCTTAACTATCAGGAAAAAGTAAAAGCTTTAACGGTAAAAGACCTTCACGATGTAGCGAAGAAGTATCTTACAAAAGGCAGAATCGTGGCTACCCTGATGCCGGAAGACGGTTGGGAAAAAGCCAAAAAAGAAGAAGCTAAAGCTGAAACAGCAGTCATAAAAGCCGGAGCAGCAAAATAATTTTCGATATAATAAAGTTCAATTAAAAACCGTTCTGTAGATTTTACAGAACGGTTTTGCTTTATTACTGTTAAGGCTGAATGCAATTCAGTTAAAGTTGAAAAAAATCTTAAAACCTAAAAACCTTACAACTCAACACCCTCAAACTCTCAAACCCTAAAAACCCGCTCACTCTATAACCCAAAATTAAGATCCATATTCCTTCTTCCATTCATCCGCTACTTCGCTCAGAACTTCGTAAAATTCTTCACCGTATTTTCGGATCAAAGGCGTTTTCAGGAATTTATACACGGGAACCTGCAATTCTTTGCCTAAAGTACAGGCATCGCTGCAAATCTTCCAGACATCATAGTTCAATGCTTTGAAGGTAGAATATTCTTTAATACGGATCGGATAAAGATGACACGAGATCGGTTTTTGCCAGTCTACTGCGCCGTCTTCATATGCCTTTTCAATACCGCATTTTGTAATTCCTTTTTCATCAAAAGTTACGTATGCACATTCGCGGTTTTCCACCATTGGTGTAACGTACATTCCGTCCATCGGATCTGTCGTCCATGTTCCGATCTTTTCGATGGATTTAATACCTTCTTCGGTAAGATAAGGCTTCACTTTCTCAAAAATAGAATCTAAAATTTCCAGTTCGTCCTTATCCAAAGGAGCACCTACATCTCCTTCTACACAACACGCACCTTTACATTTAGAAAGGTTACACACAAACTCTTCAGAAAAAATATCCTCGGAGATCAATTTATCGTCTATCTGAATCATAATCTTTAAAATAAATTAAAATAAGTTCCGGCTTTAAAACCGATTAAACTGAAAATAAGCAGCCACAAACCGACCTCCTGCATCCAGTATTTCGGCAGAAACCGAAGCATTCTGCTGATAATAATAGTGGAAGGAAAGGCAAGAAGAAGTAAATATTCGTAGTTTTTATTCATGTAAAGAATAATCGTAATCAGCTGAGCCATCGAAAAAACAAGCAGAAAAGTATATTTATAGCGGCTTATCGGGCTTTTTTTGTTATAATTTCTGAAATGATCGTACACAGCGTAGATCAGCATGCCAATTACAGGGATCAAAGGCAGAAGTTCTGTATAATCTGTCACCGGTTTCATCTTACCGAAAGGAAAATAATCGATATTCCAACTTTTAAAATCAATAAAAAACATTACCGAAAAATAACTGAAAACAATTAAAATAATTCCCAGCAAAAACCTGAAAATGTTCAGACTTATTCTCTCAGAAGTAGCAATGACGTGAATAATCACAAAAACAGCCATTGGCCATGTTGTCGGAAGAAAAATAAAATTCAGGGCAACAATGGAGCCTACCAGAACATAAGATTTTTTTCGGATGTCCTCATTGGTACTTGTCAAAAGCAGCAAAAGAAAAGAATTGGTAAGCAGTGCAACCGCAATTCCGATGTCTACATTTCCGGGATACAGCCCGAAAACAAAAAAAGTATATAAGAATAATGGGAGATGCGTCTGATAATTGAGCGCAATACTGTGAAAACAGAAATATCCCAGAGCAATTCCCAGAAACGTAATTCCGGCAATAATCCCCTCATAAGTGTTGAAATTCAATAAATTAAAAGTTATTACTATTAAAAGAAGAAAACCAATATAAACAGGAATTGAAAAAATATTGCTTTCTTTTGAAAGTAATTTAAACATTTTTTATAAATTTGTACAAAGTTAATTTAAAAAAGGAAAATAATGACGTCTTTCTTTCTATTCTTAAGCAAAGTTTTCAAATGGTCTTTCGGTTTCTTTGATGCTTTCGGTAATGTTTTGAACTGGATTCTGTTTATCGTTTGTTGCGTACTGTTCACTTACTGGTGCTATGTTTTAGTAGTTACTCTTGGAGGTGATAAAGATAAAGACTACTATTCTCCAACGGAAGGTAAGAACCCTTACTACGATCCGAAAATCTACAAAAATGAAGGTTAATTAATTGGTTATATAGTAAAAAGCCGATCAAATAATGTATTTGGTCGGCTTTTTTATTAACGATTAAAATTACTTTTTAGTCATGTATCGGAAGAACCAGAACAGGAACTTTAGAATCCTTTGTGATGCCTTTTGTTAGACTTCCTACAAAAACATCATAAATCCCGCTTCTTCCATGGGATCCCATGACGATGAAATCTGCTTTTTTATCTTCCGCATGTTCCAGAATAATATCTTTTGCGATTCCCTGTTTCAGAATATGTTCGCATTCTACCTCATGCGCCAGAATTCTCTGCTGAATTTTGTTCAGCTGAACAAGTTCTTCCCGAATCTCGTTTTCCTCTACTTCCGGAAAATACTGAAATCCCATATCTCCGATCGCAAAGCCGATATCCGAAGGTGCAACATGAATTAAATAAATTCTGCCGTTTACCTGCTTAGCGAATTTTACAGCTCCTTCCAAAAGCTGTTCTATCTTGTCCCCAAAATCTACGGGTAATACAATATTTACCATAACCTTTAATTTTGTCTACTAAAGATAGGAAAATTATGCCAAAAGTTATGTTAAATTACTTATAATATTCGGATGTCTAAAACTTTTTCATCTTCCAGATAAGCTTCCAGAATATCATTCTCTTCCACTTTTCCTACGCCTTTCGGAGTTCCTGTAAAAATAAGATCTCCCACTCTCAACGTAAAATACTGCGACACAAAAGCAATAATGTCATCAATGGTGAACATCATGTCCTTCGTATTTCCGTCCTGTACCTTTTCCTTGTTCTTCAGTAAAGAAAAATTCAGGGAATCCAGATTAAAATTTTCCTTTTTAAAGAAATTTCCCACTACTGCAGAACCGTCAAAACCTTTCGCCAGTTCCCAGGGCAATCCTTTGGATTTTAATTCACTCTGAAGATCTCTCGCGGTAAAATCTATTCCCAGCCCGATTTCCTCATAATGCTTGTGTGCTGTTTCTTTCTGGATGTATTTTCCGCCTTTTGATATTTTTACAACAACTTCCAGTTCGTAATGCACATCATCTGAAAATTCGGGAATGTAAAAATCATTTCCCTTCAAAACCGCTGTATCCGGTTTCATAAAAATGACTGGTCTTTCCGGGATTTCGTTGCCCAGTTCTTTTGCGTGTTCGCTGTAATTTCTTCCTATACAGATTATTTTCATACTCTTCTATTTTGTCTTTGCGAGAATCGAATGCGGCGAAGCAATCTCAGTCTCACATTATTTAATAAATTTTTATTTTCAACGATCGTCAACTTCCATCCTCTATCTGCCAACTTCCTTTCTTTTTTAGGAGCTTTTTCCCGCTTTCCACTGTATCTTTTGTTCCGCTTTGCTTCACAAAAGGATGCCGCTGCAATCGAGGCTATGAGAATAAAACGGTTAATTTCTACGAGTTAATCATGAATTTTCCAATGTATAATATTTATTTGTAAAAGAAAATTCATTCCTCATCGATTATAAATCATCATTTATCAATCATCACTTTAAAAGACCACCCCGTCAAAAATTCATTCGAATTTTCGCCACCCCTCCGAAGGAGGGGAATTGTACTGTTTTCTTTCAATATCCTCTTTGTTATATAAATAAGGAATACAAATATACAGCTCATTTGCTGAGTGAAGCGCCCTTGCGAACGGAAATATTCACAATACCTTCAAAAAAGACATTGCGACCATTGCGTTAAAAAGAATATCAATTTCACTTTCTAAATTTAATGCGTAAACCGTATTTTATCATTCATCACTCATCAATCATATTAAAAGACCACCCCGTCAAAAATTCATTTGAATTTTCGCCACCCCTCCAGAGGAGGGGAATTGTACTGTTTTCTTTCAATATCCTCTTTGTTATATAAATAAAGAATACAAATATACTGCTCATTAGCTGAGTGAAACGCCCTTGCGAACGAAAAATATCCACAATACTTTCAAAAAGACATTGCGACCATTCCGTTAAAAAAATATTACGTCACTTTCTAAAACCATTAATGCGTAAACTCATTCCCGCAATAATAACAGACAAATTTATGGCTCGTTAAAATCGAAATTCCGAAAAAACTGGTTGCACTGTCGTCCCTGTAAATATGATTAGAACCACATTTCGGACAAACAAAATCAAATTCAGGATCTGCAATGGTGTGTTCCACTTCCAGAGAAAATTCTTCGTTTTCCTTGTAATCTTTCAATGCCTGATTTGCTTTTTCAAGATCCTCTTCAAAAACCTGAAGCTGAATTCCGCCAACTGCCTGAGAAAGCAGCCAGTCCGACTGAATCAGTTGTTCGTTCGCAATAAAACTGTTGATGCCGCTTTCAGCCAGAATCTGTTTATCCCGGTTCGCCTGAAGCGCCGTTTCGTAAAATTTGAATTTAACCAGCTCACTCATCATTTAAAACTTGCTTGATAATTGAATTTTAAATTCCCGTACCCGGCTTTCCGTTATCGGTTTTCGGTTTGGAAATCAAAGCATCAAACTTTTCCAGTTCTATATTTAATCTTGTGATGATACCCGCAATGACGGAAGACGAAGAAGGTACAATTTCCGGCATATTTTCTATTGCGGAAATAAATTTTCGGTATCTTGCTGTTACAGGTTTACGCAGTCTGTAGAAAGGGCTTATGTCTGCCAGTTCTTTGGCGGAATCTCCCCTGTCTTTGTAGAAAGCCTGAAAACTTTCGTTACAGTTTTTTATATGTAAAATTCTTGAAGACAAATCCAGAAGGTTAATTTCGTCTGTTTTGGCATTCAGCGAAGAAATAAGATTCGTGAGAACCGCAGTCTCACCATTAAGATTAAATTTTGGAATTTTACTTCCTCCAAAACTTTCTATAATCGCCAGTAAAGAATTGGCGGCTTCCGCTTTTAAAGGCTCTTCGTCGTTGTACGTTTCACTTTCCAAAAAAGATTTCAGTCTCATAAAGGCTCTGTCTCTTTTTTTGTCTAAAGCCACTACCTGCTGCGTTTCCTCTGTAAGACTTTCTTTTTTAAAGGACAGTTTCATTTCAGGAATGTCTGCTTTTAGGGCAGCTGAAATTGTAGTGAGCTGAGGCTCCGTATCAGAAATTGAGATGACGTTCTCAATGAGCTGATAAAAATCCTTATTGTTCAGTTTTTCGATGCTAATTTTTTTTACTTTTTCCATGTTTTTTATAAATATAGTTATTGTTATTTTTTTAATTAAAGCCTGTTTAAACTTTTATTTAACCATAAACCGAAGGTTCGACATAATCAAAAGTCACAAAAGATGAGCTAAACTTATTTAAAGTTGGTGACTATAAAAATCTTCGGTTTTTTATTCTTTTGAGCTATTTAAATATAATTATCGCATTATCATTGTCTTTTGTCCCTTTTGCTGTTAATTCCGGATTAGCTTGAACATGCTTTTAATAAGCTATGCAATTTAATATAAACGCAACAGCTTGAGATTTATTTTATAGTAAACTTTTAAAGTTTACAGCAATTGTAAAACTTCATACTATTAGACTGCATTATTTAATAGATGGAAGAAAGTTCCGTTCCTTTGCGCCGGGGTATTCAATGCTTTGTTGAAAGTTTCTTACTACTGCATTGGAGCATTCAATATTTTGTTCAAAGCTCCGTACTTTAGCGCAGGATGATTCACTCCTTTGTTGAAAGCTGTGTTTTGTTGCGCTGAATCATTCGAAAATCTTTTGAAAGGCTCAAACTAAAAAATGTGAGCTAAGTCCTTATTTTTTGGCTAAAATAATAAATATCAGCCAATGTGAAAAAACAGGATACGAAATATCTGTTTTTTATCTGGAAAAAATCGGATGTTCCAAAAAATATATATTTTATTTTAATACGTCAAGTTTTGTCGCTATGTATAAATACCTTTGAAACATGATATAATTAAGGTTTTAATCGTAAATAACTCTTTTAAAAGTGATGTATAAAATATACCTTTGCATCTTAATAAATATATAAAAATAACCTATAAACAACACTAAGGCATGAGAAAACTTTATGCAGGCGCATCTACATTATGCGCTGTCCTTTGTCTGTCTGCTCAGGAAGTGATGTGGCAGAAAGACATCCGGTCTTCTACGCAGGACTTTCTCTCACAGGTCACCACAACCATCGATCAACAGTATTTAATTACCGGAAGCAGCATCCGTCCTGACAACAATCAATCAGCATCTGACAACAAAAAGCAGAACAACGGTTACGATTTCCATTTGGTTAAACTCAACCAGCAGGGCGAAGAAGTCTGGGAAAAATATTTCTCAGGAAAAAACCATGATTTTCTTTCGGCAACGGTTAACACTCAGGAAGGAGGATTTCTTCTTGCCGGAACTTCCTACAGCGGAAAAGGACTTGATAAGAAAGATGATTCCAAAGGAGGCAGCGATTTCTGGCTTATCAGAATCAACGAATTCGGCGATAAATTATGGCAGAAAACCATTGGCGAAACATCTGATGAAGAAGCAAGAGCCGTGATCCAGACGATGGATTTTGGATTCTTTGTAGCCGGTAATGTACAGAACTCACCGAGAGGCTACGGCTCCAAAGATGTTCTGGTGGTACGACTGGATAAAAACGGGAAAGAACTATCCCAATTGATTTTAGGCGGAAAAGGTCTGGAAGAAGTGGAAAAAATGATTCCGACCAAAGATGGAGGAGCTTTGTTAGGGATCTATTCCAGAAGCGGGGCTTTGGTTGGAAGCGGGAAGACGGAGGCTGGAAGTAAAGCCAAGCAGACAGAGAACTATGGTGAAGGCGATTATTGGATCATTAAACTTTCAAAAGACGGAAAGGTAGAATGGGAAAAGAACTATGGTGGCAAAGGAGATGATCATCTGAGAACTTTAGCATTGACATCAACAGGCTATTTAATCGGAGGAGAATCGAGATCTGAAAGATCCGGGAACAAATCTGTCGGAATAGAAGAAGGAACTGATCTTTGGTTACTCTCACTCAATGAAAAAGGTGAAGAGATCTGGCAGAAGTCTTACAATTTTAAAAACAGAGATGTTTTAATGGGAATGAGTGTGATTCACAATCCATCAACGAGCAACAATCAACCTTCAACGAAAGGCATTTTATTAGGTGGTTACACTCAGGCAGAAGGAAGAATTGAGAATGATGATGAGACTTTCTGGATGCTGTATCTGGACCAGAACGGAAATGAGCAGTGGAGAAAGCACGTAAAAGGAGAATCCAGAAAAAAAGAGGAACGGTTATCTGATATTAAGCTGAACCGTGACGGATCGATTGTACTCGCAGGAACCAGCGCAGAGGAACTGGGAAAAGAAAACTGGAAGATCGTGAAGCTGGGGGATAAACAGGTTGACCAACTGATCGAAAAGCAGGATATTAAGATCTACCCGAACCCAGTAACGGATTATGTGTATGTGGAGCTTGGGTTTGAGGGCTTGAGAGAAGGAGCGTTTGAAGCTGAAATCGCGGTGTATGACATGGGCGGAAGAAAGCTTGAAACGGTAAAAACGAAAAACAAGATCACCAAAATCAATACGCAGCCTCTGATTCAGGGGGCTTATTTGATTACCATTAAAACAGATACAAATAAAACCGCGAATGCTAAATTAATTAAAAAATAAAAATGAAAAATAAAATATTATTAATGATAGCAATTACTTTTTCCTACAGCTTATATGCTCAGGATAAAAAGTTTGATATCAGTTTAAAATCACCGGATGCTTCACAAATTTCGAAAAGCACAGATATGCCTTCTTCAACTTATACAGGAGTTATAAGCAGCAATATTCCTATTTATAATATTAAAATTGATAATGAGAGTTTTCCAATTACTATTAATTATCATGCATCAGGGGTAAAAGTTAAAGAAGTTGCTTCGAAGGTCGGTTTAGGATGGTCTTTATCCATAGGAAACACCTCTTTATCAAAACAGATATTTGGAGAGGAAGACCGTGGCTGGGTGCCTAATATTCCTATGGATGAAAATTATTTTACTCCGAATGATTTACAGTCAACTAGCTATGCATTAGCAGCATCTATTACAGGATTTAACCAAGATACTGGAAATCAGGATTTATATGCTACCAAAAGAGATACTCAACCTGATATATTCTCATATTCTGTAAACGGTGTTTCAGGTGAGTTTCATTATGACCACACCGGAAAAATAATACAGATTCCTTATCAAAAAGTGAAAATTGAAAACGTTTTCAAGATTACAGATGACAAAGGAGTTATATATAATTTTATTGGTGGGAACTCTGTAAGAAATTTAGGTGGCAGTACTCCTACACCTCAGGATATACAGGTTACAGATTACGTAATAGAAAGTATTGTTTATCCTTCAGGTAAAAAAATAATGTTTGAGTACGATCCTATTTCATATGGTTATCTAAGCAACTATACTAAAAAATATTCATACCCAATACAAGATTGCCAAACCACTCTAGGAAACAGTGATGCATCGGCACAAGATGAATATGACGAATATCCAACTTATTCGGAAGTTCTTAAAGAATTTATTCTTAGGAAAATAACCTTTCCTGAAGGCGAAATTAATATAAATTATAGTACCAGAGAAGATATTGTTGATGGAAAAAAAATCAGCAGTATAGAAATTAAAGATAAGAATCAAAGACTTATTCAGAATTACCAGTTTAATCAAAGCTATTTTATTTCTACAGAACAGATTGATGTGCTTAATTATTCCAATCAGACATCTTCATTAATGAAAAAATTAAAATTAAATGAATTGGTGGAGACTATCGAAAATAAAAAATATCAGTTTCAGTATAACGAAGATATGCCTCTTCCGAATCGTTTCTCTAATGCAACAGATTATTTAGGGTATTATAACGGACAAAGTTCAAATACAGGAATTGAATATGTAGAATATAATAATCAAATCTATGGATTAGGTGATAATAAAGAACCTAACATTAATTTTGCTAAGCAGGGAAGCTTAAATAGAATAAAATATCCTACAGGAGGCTCTATGGATATTGAATATGAAAATGACAGCTTTTATTTTAATGATTACGAAAAAAAAATAAGCAAAAATAAACTTATTGTATCGAATACTGATCCAATGCAGACGATTAGCAGTCAAACTACACAAACTCAGATTAATTTCAAAGTAAAGTTTTTATCGACAATAAATCCTCAAGATGATGGTTCTGGAAGTTTACCTGTAGGCCCTCATTTTGTAGGAGAAATTTTAGATGCTAATAACACCGTTGTAAAAACATTTCTTGTAGTGAAAGATTATGATTTTCTGTTACCGGCACAATCTTATAAGGTAAGGGTCAGAAAATCAGGCAGTGTTCCTTCTTCAGAATATGCTTCTTTAGAATTAGAGTGGTTTGATGTTCAAAATCCACTTAAAGATTATGATAAAAATGTAGGAGGTATTAGGATAAAAAAAATAGTAAAAAAAGATTCTGATAATACTAATGCATTGATTCAAAACTATAAATATGTATTAGAAAATAACAGAACATCAGGAGAATATTTAGGAGATAAAATAAATTACTATTATATTTCAACAAGTCCTTATGGTACATTTGGAAATTCATGTTCCAGATTAGTAATTACAAATTCAGGAAATGCTAATCTTACAAGCATTAATGGTAAACCTGTTGCTTATAAAAGAGTAATTACGGAGGTAGAAAATACTTCAGGTACAGAAAATTATAAGACAATAGATTATTTTACCAATTATCCTTCTTCTAATTTTACATTTGCTGGTCAGCCTTTCTTTTTATATGCTAATAATCAGTATGCAAGAGGAATTCTTAATAAAAAAGAGTTTTATAATTCTGCAAATAATCTTGTTGAAAAACAGGAGTTTGATTATGAGTTTGATTATAAACTTAATGAACAATCAGCCGACTATTTATATTCACCTGAGCTTACTATCCAGCCTTATGTGCTAAACATAATTGCCGTTACATTAGATACTCCAACTACTTTTCCTTATTATAAAGCAAGTTTTCAATATTACAGATACTCGATAAATTCAAGTTGGGTAAAGTTGAAAACGCAAAAGAATACTCGTTATCTTAACAATCAAAGTATAGCAACGACTTCAAACTATTTTTATGATACTACTTATAAGCATCTTAATCCAACGTCTCTAATCATTAATACACCTGATTCATCTCAAAAAACAATCTATCAATACGCCCACGAAAAAGGTAACCAAAAATTAATTAATGCTAATATAATTGGAATTCCTTTGGAAACAGAAGTAAAAAAAGACAATAAAACCATTTCCAAAAGCGAAACAAAATATGATGATCCTGCCAATTTATTTCCGACATCTGTATTATCGTATGATCTCCAAAACCCTACAGTTGCTTCTACGGAAGTGACCTACGACAGATACGATGAAAAAGGAAACCTTTTACAGTACACCACCAAGGACGGAATTCCGGTAGCCATTGTCTGGGGATATAACAAAACCCAGCCCATTGCCAAGGTGGAGGGAATCACTTACGACCAGCTGACATCCACAGTTCCGGTTTCAGGGATTGTAACGGCTTCCGATAATGATGCTGCAGATCCTGCACAGGAAAGCCTTCTTCTGGATGCCCTGAACAGCTTCAGAAAACAGTCGGCGCTTTCAGGAAAGCTGATCTCCACCTACACCTACGATCCGCTGATCGGGGTAACCAGCATCACCCCTCCGTCCGGGGTAAGACAGACCTACACTTACGATCCGGCAAACAGGCTGAAAGAAACAGGAGTAAGAGGGAAAAACAGCGCAGGAAGCTATATCAACAAAAAAATGTCTGAAAACAAGTACAACTACAAACCATAACACAAACATGAGAAAATACAGTACCACCAAAACATTCTCCCTGTTGGGGCTTAGCATTGCTGCGATGTCCTTCGCACAGTCCCAGAACGAGAACTACGTACAGTCCCGGAGCTGTCTGAATGACGACTGCAGCCGGAAATCCGAGACCATCACTTACTTTGACGGTCTGGGAAGACCTAAGCAGATCATCAGTGTAAAATCGGCACCCGGCGGAAAAGACCTGGTAACCCCCGTTACCTATGACGGCTTCGGAAGACAGGTGAAAAATATCCTTCCCGTTCCTGCCGCCACCCAGAACTCCTCCATCCACACCGGAATTACCGATGAAACCGCTGCCAACTCCTATTACGGGGTTTCCAACGCATATTCTGAAAAGGAAATAGAAAACTCCCCGCTGGACAGGGTATTGCAGCAGGCAAGCCCGGGAGAGCCATGGAAGATGAGCTCGGGACACACCCAGAAGCTGAAGTACGAAACCAACCTGGGAACAGAGGTGAAGAAATTTATCACCAGTACAACCACCAGTACCGTGAACAATGTTTCCACCACGGTTTCCACGCTTTCGGTTTCTACGGATAATTCAGGATATTATTCTGCCGCAACACTGTACAAAAATACCGTTACCGATGAAGACGGAAATCCTGTAACGGAATTTAAAAACGGACAGGGACAGACGATTCTGGTGCGCAGAAACGACGGGGCACAGAATGTGGACACATATTATGTGTACAACGAGTACAACCAGCTGGCTTTCGTCCTTTCCCCGAAAGCGGTAAAACAGATTTCAGATAACAGTAACCTGATTACGGATGCCATTCTAAACGAGCTCTGCTACCAGTACCGGTACGACGGCAGAGACCGTCTGGTTGAAAAAAGACTGCCCGGAAAAGAATGGGAACTGATGGTCTACGACAAACAGGACCGTGTGGTGCTCACGCAGGATGCCATCCTGAGAACAGTAAACAACAGCTTCGGAAGCAAAGGCTGGCTTTTTACCAAATATGATGAGTTCGGAAGGGTGGCGTATACCGGTTTCTTCTCCAACACCGCATCGAGACAGGTAATGCAGAATGCCCTGAACAGCATGACTGCCAATGCCTACAATACGGAAAGAAGATCCTCCACTTCCTTTAATCTGCAGGGGCTGGAGGTGTACTACGACAAACAGGCATTTCCTACGGGAAGCATGACCCTGCTTTCGGTTAATTATTACGATACCTATCCTCCCGAAGCTCCGGCGGTTCCGGCAACGGTTCTCGGGCAGCATACGATGAAACAAACCCTGGGAAGCAGTGAAGATGCTTCCACGATGGGAATTTTAACCGCTGCCTACGTTAAAAACATCGAAGACAACAACTGGACGAAAACCTACAGCTATTATGATTCGATGGGAAGAGCAATTGCCACCAAAAGCACCAACCATCTCGGAGGGTACACCAACACCGAAACCGAGCTGGATTTTGCGGGGGTTCCTTTAAAAACCAATACCTATCACCTCAGAAAGCAGGGCGAAGTCGGGGTAACGGTACAGGAAAGATTTGAGTACGATTCTCAGAACAGGTTGGTAAAACATTACCATCAGGTAGACAATAATCCTGAAGAACTGCTTGCCGAAAACACCTACAACGATCTGTCCCAGCTTGTGAACAAGAAAGTAGGCTCTACATCGGGTTCTGCTCCCCTGCAAAGCATCGATTACGATTACAACATCCGCGGATGGATGACGGAGATCAACAAAAACCAGATGGCGGCAACGGATCTTGGCGGAAAACTGTTTTCCTACAAAATAAAATATACCAGTCGCGACGGGATCGAAAATCCGGATACAGCACAGTTTTCAGGAAAGAATGTTGTCCCGAAATACAACGGGAATATTACAGAGGTAGACTGGCGAGCGGTAGAATCTATTGGGGCAAATCCATCAACAACACCAAAAAGATACGGCTATGCCTATGATAAAATTAACAGGTTAACGGCAGGGTTTTACCAGAATCCCCAAAACCCGAACAGTAAAGAGAATACGGAGTCTTTAGCGTATGATCTGAACGGGAATATTACCAGTCTTTACAGAACCTCGGTTCTGGAATATGGGAATACAACGCCGACCATGATTGATAACCTGCAATACATCTATGCTTCCGGCAATGTCAGCAACAGGCTTACCAACATCAATGATCATGCACAGAATGCAACAGGATACGAAGGC